>JBJKSJ010000028.1:0-9404 GCA_046704085.1 Ktedonobacterales bacterium
ATCCCCAGGTGGAACTGGCGGCGCGCATCAAGGCGGCGCTGACCACCGAGCGCGGCAAGCTGCATACCGGCGCGCCAGAGGCGAACCTCTACGCGGCTGGCTACGAGCCGCCGCAGCCGCAGTATTACCCACAAGCCGTGAGAGCGATGGCATTTGGTGGACCAGTCCCTCCACCCGCTGCCGCGCCGATGGCAGGAGGTCGTGGGCCATTGCTGCGCAGGGCGATGGCCGCGCCGATGATGGCGTCTGCGCCGGCTGCCCCACAAAGCGCGAGCTACGAGGTAATGACGCGGGCTATTTTTGACCAGACGGCGGCTGCGCCAGCGCAGGCTGAGAAAGCTACGCTCACGCCCATTCGCGTCGAGTTTCCAGAGGTCATCTACAACAGCATCGTCTACGTGCAGGGGCAGGCCGAGGTGGCCGTCAAGCTGGGCGACGCGCTGACGACGTACACCATCGAGGCGTTCGCGCTGGCCGGGCTGGATTGGGTGCGCGAGGAGACTCAGCTTGAGGCGCAGCTTCCGGTCTATGGCGATCTGACGCTCGCGCCGTTCGTCTTCCCTGGCGATCAGGCGCAGGGGACGCTCTACGTTGGCGCGGCCAGCGGGCGGGCGCGCGTGGAGGTGCAGCGCGACGGCGAGCCGGTCCCGCTCTGGGTGGATGGTCGCCGCCTGGCGCCGGGCGAGGAGGTGCCGAGCGGCGCGGCGGTGCGCTTCGCCGCGCAGCCGGGGGCGTTCACCTCGATAGTGAAGGATGCCCTGACGGGTGAGGCGGACGTGAGCGAACGCTTCGTGACGCCGCCAGGGCAGATTCGCTCCATCGTCAAGCGCCTGCGCCTGCTGACGGCGGGCGAGACGCTGACGCGCGAGGAGGTTGGAGCGCAAAGCCTGCGCGTGCTGCCGGGGCTGGAGCGCCCGTTCCAGGTATTTGTCGAAGGAGCCTGTAAGTATCCACATGGGTGTATTGAGCAAAGTTCGGTCAAGTTTCTCTCTATGGTGACAGGCTATCTCTCCAACCTGGATACGCCTGATGTGCGGGATGAGTACGAGAGTTCGGCGCTGGCCTACTGCAACCGGATCAAGAGCATGTACCTGCCGGGGCGTGGCTATACCATGTATCCACCAGGCGAAGGCGGCAGGAACGAGCCAGACCATCACTACGGGCCAGGCGGCACGCGACACCAGTTGAATCTGCCCAGGCCAGAGCGTTTGCATGGGATCAGCGCGGCCATGACCGAAGCGCTCAACGAGGTTCACCGCATGGCGAGCGACGCCGCCAGGGTCTACAAAATCGCGTATCCGCCAGAGAAGATTGGCGACTGCCACGACGCCTATCTGGTGCTGGCGAATGGCGCCAGCGCCGACAAGAAGGCAGCGGCAGCGGCGTATGTGCGCGGGCGGCTGACGGAGAAGGATGGGCAGACGTTTGTGGAGGTGCCCAGAGAACAGCCCTCCTATCTGCTGGAGGGCGCCGCCGTCAGCCGCCGCGAGGAGACGGCCTACGCAGCGGCGGCACTGCTGGCGGCAGGCGAGCCGCGCGATCTTCCGCTCGTCATCAAGGCGACCAACTGGCTGACCGGCCAGATCAACGAGTCGGGCATTCTGTATAGCACAGTGGATACTGGATCGATGCTGGTGCTGATGATCGGGCTGCGCGAGGCAGGCATCGGCGTGACCGGCGGCGACGCGGATACGCTTGAACTGAACGGCAGGCAGACCACGCTGGCCGAGGCGCTGGAATCGACGGAGCCGGTGGAATCAGTCGCCTGCCGGAAGGGCGTGCTGGCGGTGGAAGTGACGGCGGAAGTGGTGGAGGACTGGAACACCTTCCAGAGCGCGCTGAACGTGGAGGTTGCTTTGGAGAAGGATGGCAAGCCCGCGCAGGTCTTCAAGGTCGGCGACGCGCTCGATCTGGTCATTCGCGTGCCGCGCTATGAGCCGTGTTTTGTGGCGCATGTTTGCCTGCCGGATGGGCTGGCGCGGGTGGTTGGCGGCGGGCAGGTGAAGCGCTTCGCGCTGGACTTCGCCGAAAAGACCGAACTGCGCGTGCCACTGGCCGCCGTTGGCCCGACGCTGCTGCCAACGGAGATGGCAGCGAGCAATGGTAACGGCAGCAAAGCGCAGCCGGGGCTGATCCAGCAGCTTGCCGGGACGCTGACAGGTGCGAAAGCGAAGGACATTCCGGCGCAGCACTGGGCGGTGCTGGTGCGCAACATGTTCAAGGAAGAGCAGGCGGGCAACCCTGGCCTGCTGGAAGTGCGCATTACGCCGTGATGACAATAACGCGCCCTGTCTGCCCATTGCTCCTTGCTGTGGGCGGGCAGGGCGTTTGTCTTCTTGGCGATTGGAGCAAGAACGATGGCTGAGCATTCCTTTGTTGGGACGTGGCGGCTGGTGGCCTTTGAGAGCCGCACGGAAGATGGTCGGGTACGCTTGCCCTATGGCAAGGCGGCGCGGGGCTATCTGACCTACACGGCGGAGGGCACTATGTGCGTGGCGATTATGGACGCCAGCCGTCCCCGCTTTGCCGACGCGAGCGATTTTGTGGATGGCACGCCGGACGAGCAGATCGCCGCTGGCAAAGGCTATATCTCTTATGCAGGCTCTTATGAGGTCAGGGACGAAAGCGTGATCGTTCATCACGTCGAAGTCAGCCTCTTTCCGAACTGGGTCGGCAGCGACCAGGAGCGCCTGTTCGCATTCGAGGGCCACCGGCTCACCCTCTCAACTCCGCCGATCTTGATTAAAGGCAAGCAGCGAACCTCGCACTTGATCTGGGAACGGGTTTAGCAGTACACGCGGATACCCCGATTCTGATGGTGTTGATAGATGGCTGCTACGTCCCCAGGAACGGCTGCTGTTGTTCAATCACTACGTCAACTACTGCCAGACCACCATCCTGCACCTGCAAAGGGAGATGGACGGGCTGAGGCATGAACTGGCCTCGCATTCCAATCCAGCCTATCTGGAGAATCTGCTCCGGGGGATGGGGCAGATTGCTCAGCAGTGGCAGGCAGAATTGGACTGGGCTGGAAGCATCCGCGAGCAGGAACTGAGGCAGACAGATTCCGCCCACCCCCACATGAGTGCTGACGCGATCTCGCTCTCATCGTAGCATAGCTCACATCCTCGCGCCGCGTCCTCGTGTAATCTTGATTGCACCACGAAGGCGTACTTTTTGGTAGACGTATCCCTGAATAATTGACAGCGGGTTAGCCCATCTGCTACCGTTTCATCGATGAGCATACTGAGATGATCTGTAGCGCCCGCTTCTTGATAAGGGTGGGAAAGGATGTGTGCCGATGAACTGCTATTTCTGCCAGCGTGCCCGCCAGGCGACGCCTGCGGTGGCGATCTGTCGTAGCTGTGGGGCTGCCTGTTGTGCTGAGCATCTTGAGGAGCGCGCGCATGCCGGGCGTGGCCCTGGATTGCAACCCATCCTGGCCCCGCGCGTAGAGATTCTCTGCGTGCGCTGTATGGAGTAGCAAGGCTCCATCTTGCCCATCGCTCGGCGCAAGACGGCCAAAAGCGTGGGCGCTACCTCCGCGCTGCTGGTCAGCGCGCCGCCAACTCTGCCCGATGCCAGCGAGGCTGTCAGCACGGTTGAGGATTTGCTGGCCCTGCAACGCACATCTGCACAGCAGCGCAAGGGCTGGGGGCGTCTCTTCCGGCGCAGGCGCGCCTCGGTGTAATCGAGACGTTTCAGGCGTCTTGCCGCCTTCCGCGCGGCTCACCATTTCGCCGCCAGGCTCGGCAGAGATACAAACAAGGTCACGCGCTTCTACCGCCAGCCTCCCTGGCGGCGAGCGTTGAATTGCCGAGACGGCGGCGTTCCATGAAGACCTTCTTATAGTTTCAGATAGAGCATAGCCAGCCTTTTCCAGCACCCGATGCGCCAGGGTGTTGTGCCCACTTCCCCGCGCTCTTGCTGGCAAAGCCATCCATTGTGGCCGGGCGAATCTACGAACCCGCGGAAATGGTATGTTGCTGGTCATGCCGGGGCGCTCCCTCTTGCTTGTGGTTTCAGTATCTCCTTCTGTTGCGGTGACGCCTCCGCATTCTGCTGCTTTTTGTTCGCTCTGGCAACCCGCGCCCACGCGAAAAATGCTGGCACGCTCTTTGCCGCATGAACCAAAGCGCCCAGCTTTCCGCTCGGCAATAAGAATGTCGGCCAGAAGAGAAGGAGGTGGGTTTACCTTCTACTAACTCCTCCAGGGTGGTCAATGTCGGAGTGGGTGGCAGCGATGCCAGCGTAGGCCGGATGCCTATTGAACTTTGCTTTCCCACACAGGGATAAACAGGAGGGTTTTCATGGCAAAGTATGTGTTGGCCCTGGACCAGGGCACAACCAGTTCCCGCGCGATCCTCTTTAACCACGATGGCGCTATCGTCAAGGTGGCGCAGCAGGAGTTTCCGCAGATTTACCCCAAACCGGGCCTGGTGGAGCATAACCCGGAGGACATCTGGAACTCACAGCTTCAGGTAGCCCGGCAGGTGATCAACGACGCGGGGGCGTCTGCTGAGGATATTGCCGGGATCGGCATTACCAATCAGCGTGAGACGACTATCGTCTGGGAGCGCGACACTGGCAAACCCATCTTCAACGCGATTGTTTGGCAGAGCCGCCTGACGGTGCCCATCTGTGATGAACTCAAGGCCAAGGGCTTCGATAAGGAGATTCGCGCTCGCACCGGGTTGGTGACGGATGCGTATTTTTCCGGCACGAAGGTCAAGTGGATTCTGGACAACGTTCCCGGCGCCCGCGAGCGTGCCCAACGCGGCGAAATCCTCTTTGGCAATGTGGATACTTTTTTGATCTGGCGTCTCACCAAGGGCCGGGTGCATGTCACCGACTTTTCCAACGCCTCGCGCACCCTGCTCTATAACATCCAGACGTTGAACTGGGATGATGTCATCCTGAACGAGTTGCAGGTGCCCCGGCAGATGCTGCCAAGGGTGATGCCATCCAGCGCGGTCTATGGCGAGACGGACCCGGAGTTCTTTGGCGGCGCGATCAAGATTGCCGGAGACGCGGGCGATCAGCAGGCGGCGACCTTCGGCCAGGTATGTTATGAGGTGGGCCAGGCCAAAAACACCTATGGCACGGGCTGCTTCATGCTGATGAACACGGGCAACAGACCTGTTCCTTCCCCCAGCGGGCTGCTGACGACGATTGGCTGGGGTCTGGGCCATCCTGATAGCCCCACTGTCACCTACGCGCTGGAGGGCAGCATCTTTATCACTGGCGCGGCGGTGCAGTGGCTGCGCGATGGACTGGGGCTGATCAAGAGCAGCAACGAGGTGGAGGGGCTGGCTGCGTCAGTGCCGGATAACGGCGGAGTCTATTTTGTGCCTGCCTTTGTAGGTCTGGGCGCGCCCTATTGGGATGACAAAGCGCGCGGCGTCATTGTTGGCCTCACTCGCGGGGTGACTGCCGGGCATCTCGCCAGGGCCACGCTGGAGGCGATGGCCTACCAGACACGCGAAGTGGCCGAAGCGATGACGCTGGATAGTAAAGAGCCACTGCGGCGGTTGCGCGTGGATGGTGGGTCCGTTGTCAATAACCTGTTGATGCAGTTCCAGGCGGATATTCTGGGCGTGCCAGTGGAGCGGCCCAAAGTGGCCGAGACGACGGCGCTGGGCGCGTCCTATCTGGCTGGGCTGGCGACGGGCTTCTGGCAGAATCAACGCGAACTGACCGAGCATTGGGCCGTAGATCGTGTCTTTGAACCACGCATGGGCAAAGACCAGCGCGAGGAACTCTACGCAACCTGGAAGCGGGCGGTGGAACGTTCTCGCAACTGGGTGGCGCCGCAGCAGCGGCGCGAAACCCTGGCTGTCTAGACGCTGTGAAGCGTTGGTGTTGTCGTGCCTTTATGACGAGGCGGCGGCAAAGAATGTCGCCGCTCTCCCCTTCCTTGGTAGGAAAAGGAGTAGGCAGCAATGGCAACAAGTCAAGCCATGAACAGGTCCGCATTGAATACCATCTACGCGGGGTTAAATGGCGAGCTGATCGCGGAGTTCTTTGGCACAATGGTGCTGATCCTGTTTGGTGATGGCTGTGTAGCGACGTTTCTCTTGTTTTCCAATAACGTCCTTTCCCCTCTGGCGGGCGCAAGAGGAGGAGTCGTTCCGGGAGGGTTTATCCCGGTGGACTGGAACTTGATCACCTTTGGGTGGGGCTTTGCCGTCATGCTCGGCATCTATGTGGCCGGGGCGGTGAGCGGCGCTCACATCAATCCTGCGGTGACGCTGGCGTTTGCGGCGCGGGGAAAGTTTCCCTGGATCAAGGTAGTTCCCTATTGGATAGCTCAGGTGGTAGGCGCGTTTATTGCCGCGATGATTCTGTACTTTGTGTACCAGGGGGCGCTCAATCACGCGCTGAATGGGAACAATATTACGGCTCTTGGCGGCGTGTTTTACACGTCTCCGAAACCCTTTGTTGGCGTAGGAGGCGCGTTCGGCGATGAGTTCATCGGCACGGCCCTGCTGGTTGGGCTGATCTTCGCTATCGTGGATATTCGCAACCAGCCCGTACAGGGGAACCTGAACCCGATGATTATCGGGTTTGTGGTTGTCGCCATCGGTTTCTCCTTCGGATTGAACACCGGATATGCCATTAACCCCGCCCGCGACTTTGGCCCGCGCCTCTGGGTGACGGCGGTAGGAGGAGGGACGCTGGCCTGGCCGTCAGGCTACTGGTGGATTCCGATTGTGGCTCCGCTGGCAGGAGGGGTGGTTGGCGCGTTCATCTACGACTTCACGATTCATAAGGTGCTGGAGGTAAAAGGGTTGACTCCTGTTGGGCAGCCGGAAGTGACGGGCCGCACGGTGCGCGAGCCACTGATCGAAGATCGCCCATAAGGTCGTTCCTGAGACGCTGAGCAGGTGCGCAAGGATAGGAGCATCGTAGGCCCAGGAATAGCGGAGCAGACAGAAGTATGAGCGAAGATAGCAATGGCGCTATTCGCACTTCTGTCTGCTCGCCAGAGTGGTCAACTTCAGCCTGGGCGATCAGCGGCCAGATGTGTATATGTGGGCGCCGATTGTCGGCCCTCTGGTGGGGGCGTCGCTGGAGCCGTAAAGTGCGGTGGCTGAATTGAGGCGCCATTCGTTTATCTGTTGGGCGCAGATGAACCCATCCGCGCCTGTGGGCAAGGCTGTGTTTCTGTAGCGCGTCTTTCCTATCGCTGCGGATGACTGTTTTTCCTGTGACGAGAAGGATACCCTCCTATGGATACGCTCTCGGCTGCGACGCGTGGCGAAAACGTGGAACGCATGGCGCGCGAATCGTTTGATGTGCTGGTGATTGGCGGTGGCATTACCGGCGCTGGTGTCGCTCTGGATGCTGCCACGCGCGGCTATTCAGTGGCGCTGGTGGAGCGCAACGACTTTGCCAGCGGCACCAGCAGCAAATCAACGAAGTTGGCGCATGGTGGCATTCGCTATCTCCCCCAACTCGACATTGCCCTGGTCCACGAGGCGCTGGTGGAGCGTGGCTTGATGCTGGAAAATGTGCCCTTTCTGGTGCGGCCCGTTGGCTTTGTGCTGCCGATGTATCATGGCGACCGGCATCCGGTGGGTCTGCCGGTGACGCTTCCGTTTGGTGTAGGCAATGGTTTGATGCTGAATATCGGCCTGTACCTCTATGACGCGCTGGCCGGGAAGCGCAACATACATCGCCACCGACGCATCAGCCGCAAGGAGGCGCTAAAGCTGGCTCCATCGCTGCGCCCTGAAGGACTGCGCGAGGCGTTCACCTACTACGACGCCCAGCTTGATGACGCTCGGCTGACCTTCATCGGCATGCGCACGGCAGCGCGCTGGAACGCGGTGATCGCCAACCACGCGGAGGTGATTGGCTTCCAGCAGCAGGATGGCAAACTTTCCGCCGCGCAGGTGCGCGATAAGCTGACCGGGCGCGAGATCAGCGTGCGAGCGCGGCATTTCGTGAACGCGGGCGGCATCTTCGCGGAGCGCATCGAGGCGCTGACCTGCGATGAGCCGCAGATTCAGGTGCAGCCGAGCAAAGGCGTGCATTTGCTCTTCTCGCGCGAGAGGCTCCCATTGCTGGAGATGGCACTTGTGCTGCCAGAGACGGAAGATGGGCGCATCCTCTTTGTGATCCCCTGGGAAGGGCGCGTAGTCATCGGGACGACGGATACCGAGGGCGGCGATCTGGAGCATCCGGTGACTACCCAGGAAGACATCGATTATCTGCTGCGCCATGCCAACCACTATCTGGATGTGCATCTGACGCCGGATGATGTGTTAAGCACCTATGCCGGCTATCGCCCGCTGGTGAGTTCGCGCGATCAGCGGCAGGGCAAGAACCTGTCACGCACCCACGCGATTATGGAGAATCCGAATGGCCTGGTTTCCATTGTCGGCGGCAAGCTGACGACGTGGCGGCTCATGGGGCAGGATACCGTCGATCACCTGGCGAAGCGCGATTCCTTGCCGATCAGGCACCCGACCGAGCATCTGCCGCTGGTGGGGGCCGAACGCTGGCGGGAAACTGAAGAAGAACTGCCCCACCGTGCGCGCCGGTTGGAACTGACTGAGGATGTGGTAGAGCATCTGGGATGCTATTACGGTAGTGAAGCGTTCAACGTGCTTGATCTGGTCGAACATGATCACGACCTGGGGCGGCGGCTGATCGATGATTTGCCCTATATCCGCGCCGAGGTGGTGCATGCTTGCCGCGCAGAGATGGCATTGACCCTGGAGGATGTGCTGGCCCGCCGCACGCGCATTGCCATCGAGGACCACCAGCGTGGCGCAGAGGTCGCCGAGGAGGTGGCTGAACTGATGGCGCTGCAACTCGGCTGGTCGGCAGGCCAGACACGCGAGCAGATCAACAGCTATCGTACCTGGGCGGGCAAAGAAGATTTGCCGGAGGCCGTTGGCGTCTGAGCCGCTTCTGGTGCAAGCTGCACCTTCTGGCCCACTTTGCGTTCCGTGCCCGCCAGCAGCCGTTGAATGTTGTCGTGATGTTCGGCGACCACAAAGGCGCCGCTGGCGAGCGCGTAGGCGAAGTGCGCCCAGGAGTCGCGCTTTCTCAGCGCCAGCCCCAGTTCCATGAGCGCCTGGCTGGAGACGCCCAGCATAGACCCCAACGAGATGTAGCGCGTCAGGTAGATGGGCACAGCGGCGACCACGATAGCAATCCAGGGAATCGGCGGGTTCATGGGGAACATCGCGCCGCCTGTGGTTAGCACGCCGCGCCCGCCCCGGAAGCGCAGGAAGATGGAATGCGTGTGGCCGACTACCGCGCCCATACCAGCAGCGGCGTCGTTCCAGTCATCGCGTGGCCGGAAGAGGACGCGCGAGTGCAGTACCGGCGTGATGCCTTTGAGAATATCCAGCACGGCGACCAGCCCGGCGGTGCGCAGACCCAGCGTG
>JBJKSJ010000029.1:0-20489 GCA_046704085.1 Ktedonobacterales bacterium
GCGGCTGGCAGATCGCCTGGCCGAGACGCTGGCGATCTCGAAAGAGCAGGTCTGGGCCATGCTGCGAACGACGCCGGGGAGCGAGCTTCAACCGGCGTTGCTGCGCCGACGGACGGTGGGGAAAGGCAGCCAGGCGGAGGGCCAGGCTGTTCAACCGCAGAGCTTTGCCGAGGCGGTGCAGCACAGCCCATCAATGGCGGCTGAGCAGCGCGCGTTCTGGCTGGAAGAGGGGGCTGAAGGGTGAGCATCGCTCATGCCTTGCCCGCGTCGATGAGCGGGCGGACGCGCGGCGCTGTGCCTCACAGGCAGCCGTGCTGGCTCACGCGCCGCGCCCGGTCTCATCAAGGATTTTTAGCACGCCGTTATAAATGAAGATACACAGCAGGCTGACGATCAGCGCCAACAGGAGCGCGCCCAGGAATGGGCGCGACCCATCGATAGGGCGGTTGGTGGCGATGTCCAGGCTTGCCTGCGTAATGTATGTGTAGAGAAAATCAACAGAAAAGGCAACCACCGGGATGGAAGGCAGCATGATCTTGAGGAAGCGCTTGATTTGCTGTTCCCTTGTAGCTACTGGCCTGGCCCAATAAGCAAGTGGCTCCGCTGAAGTCAGCGCCTGATCACTGCTGATCTGTTCTGATGAGAGTATCTGCATCGGGTCCATGTGTGTCTTCCCCCTTCTCCTGGGAGCGAACAACGATCTCCGTGCCGCCGCCTCCTTGTTTGCCTCATCATCCTGATGTCCCCAGATTCTACCTTTGGAGGGAGCGTCCTACCCGTTAAACGTGGGAACGGCGCTTCAGTATCACCGGTTGACTGGTGGCGGCTCCAGGGTGATGCCCTGCGGGCCAAAGCTGAATGAGAGCGTCGCTGCCGCGTAGTTCTGGCTCTCATCGACGGCATAGACGGTGAGATGATGCGTGCCGGGCGTCAGCGAAGCGGCGTCGAGCGTCCAGCTTGTCCCCTGGTGGCAGTGCTGGCCCAGGCTATCCAGATACCAGATGACGCGCGCGATGCCCTGATTGTCGCTGGCGGTGGCGCTGACGCGCAACTGGGAGGCAGAGGCGCTGAGCTCGCTGCTGAGCGTGATGCTGGGTGGCGTCGTATTGGGCGCCGCGCCAGTATAGGGGTTGGCTGGATTCGAGGCGAGCAGTTCCTGGGCCGACATCATCCGCCAGGGACCGCCGGGCACAACGCCGATGCCGATAAACGTAAACGCTGGATTGAGGATATTGTGCCGATGGGCGCATTGCTCGGCAGCGTCATTATAGAGATACTCGTAGACTGCTCCGGCGGCGGGCGCCCAGTTTCCGGCGATATTTTCGGCGATGGATTGGTAGTGCCCGGCAACCTGGGGGTTGGCATTCAGCCGTGTCTGGAAGTCGCCGCTGATCGGGCTGGTATGGGCGAAGAAGCCCAGTTGGGCCATCTGGCGGCTGTAGGCCGTGGCAATCTGTGCGAGAGTGGCGTCCCAGCGCAGCGCGGCAAGCCCCCGGCTGGCGCGTTCAAGGTTGACCAGGACGAACTGCTGCTGGGGAGGGGTAAGCTGCCAGTAGTCACTGGGCAGCGTGAGCGCGGCTAAGCCCTCATGTGCGCGCGCGTGATTGATGGCCTCGATGGCCGCGCGCTCTCCGCCGGCAGCATAGTAATCTGGCGTAGGCGCCAGCGACGGACAGGCGCTGCTACCGGCGCCTGGAGTTATCAGCGTCGAGAGCGCCTGCTGGATTCTGGGCCAGGGTGTGACTGCCAGCGCCAGGAGCGTCAGGCAGATCACAGCGAGAAGCGTAATGCGTCGCACCTGTTGCTGCTCTCCCCAAACATGTCAGTCGAGAACGTCTGTTTGCAGTTCTCCCCTGTTTGCACAGGATATGCCAGGTGGCTGCGGAGTCTTGCTTGCGCTTTGTGGCTGCCAGACCATATAATGAGGGCGCGCTGCGGGTGAGATGCGCAGGAGGTGTGTTGGTAATGAAGAACGCTCAGCAAGATCGCGGTTCGGGTAAGGGGCGTGATTCCGGCGAGAGCAACGAACAGAAGCATCGGGCGGAGCCAGCAAAGGAGCGCGCTGATCGCGTAGAACGCCCAGAACGAGGTGAGGAAAGCGAGCGCCTGGACAGAGACGGACAGGCGCGTCTGGACCTTACTCAATTGATTGAAGCCCTGCACCAGCAGTTTGAACAAGATCGCAGCCTGGCGAGCCAGAACGGCACGGCGCGCTGCGGCATCTGCTATTTCTATTACCGGGTAGCCGATCTGGCCTATCGAGAAGAAGAGGGCTTTTATATCTGTCAGCGTTGCCAGCGGTCGCTCGGCAATGGGCACATCAAAATGGTGCGCCGCCAGCAGCGTTAGGCGATGGTTGGCGCTGCTGGCGGCGCGATCAAGCGTCACCTGGCAGGGGCTAGCTGGCGCTTCCGCTCCTGGCGCTGCCAGCAACCCGGGTCTGGCTGGAGGTTTCGGGCGTGACCTCGCTCACTTCCTCGTCTTCCTCCAAACGACGCAAATCCTCTGGGCGCTGGAGATGATCGAGATAGAGAATGCCATCGAGGTGGTCAATCTCGTGTTGCAGAATGCGGGCGAAGAAGCCATCTGCGCGGACGCGAATCTCTTTGCCATGCACATCCCGGCCTTTCACTATCACCATCATGGCTCGTTTGATGTTTTCGCCAAGGTAGCCAGGGATGCTCAGGCAGCCTTCGGGGCCAACCTGCTCGCCGCTCGCTTTGACGATTTCTGGATTGATCAGCACTTCCAGGCGATCTTCGTGTTCGGCGACCAATACCCGCAGCGATTGCGCAACCTGCGGGGCAGCGAGACCCACGCCGTTGGCTGCGCGCATTGTCTCAATCAGATCCTCAACCAGTTTTTTGATGCTGGCATCAAAGCGCGTCACTCGTTTGGCTTTCTGGCGGAGGATGGGATTTTCAATGGTAATGATTTTTCTGAGCGCCATGCCTGCTCTTCCTTGGGATTAATAAGGACATCAGGGAGTATTCCTACTCGTAAGTATATGTCTGCTCGATGGCCTGTGTCAAGCAGGGCAGGGCCAGCGGATGCAGCCCTTCAGACGCAGGTTGGCCCGGTTTGTGCTGCCAGAGGGCTGAGGAACAGCCGGTGGGGGAGATCGCCTGGGGCCGCTGGTGTGGCCGACGATCACTGTTCCGCCGGGAATGGATGCGTGTCGCATCTGACTGCCAGTGTTGTGGGAGAGTTGGTTTACGCGGCTTGGATGATTTGTTGCAATCGCTGAATAGTTTGCTTGAGGCTGAACGTGCCAGTGTAGAGGCGCTGGTTGATCTGACCAGGATGTCGGCTGATCTGCTGGAACGCGATATGTTGCAGCGGATAGGGGGTGATGCGGCGTGGGCTTGTTCCAGCTTGCGTGGTCAGATCGAGTCCCTTGGTGGCACGCCCAGCCGCCGGATCAGTCCTGCGTTGGCGCGAGCGCGTGAATGCCACCACTTTGCCGAGCGTCTGCTTCTGCTTGCAGAACACCAGCGGGCCGTGCTAGGGCGTCTTGAGGCGCTTCTGGAGGGGACATTACCAGATGATGTGCGCTGGTTGCTAGCTGAGTTGCAGCGCGTCCATCTTCCGACGGTTTCCTGGTTTGAACAGCGCGCGGCGGCGTTTGGTCCACGCCAGGAGGAGCCTGGGGGAAACGTTTCGGGCGCGGGCGCCCGGCGCGAGACGACGCAGCGGGGTGGGCCGCCACGAGCTGAGCGCGAACGGAGACGCGGGAGTGGGGGACGACCTGACCAGGCGCGCCGGGCGCGGGCGCCTGGCAACGAGAACGATTGAACAGCGCAAACACGCTAGCGCGCGCTGTTGTGCTGGTTTCTGCACAGCCAATAGGAGAGTTAGCCTATACAAAGTTGCAAAATAGGCAAAGTCCGGTTACAATGCCCGCTAAGAGCCAGCAGCGGGCTGATGAAAGAGTGTGAGAAGCGACGGCTCTCAGAACCAGCCTTGCCTTTTCAGGCAGGTTGATGGCGGAGGGAAGCATGTCTAGGGAAATAATGCGGCCTGGAGAACGTGGGCAGGGAATTATTGAGTATGTCTTTATCCTGGTGCTGGTGTCGATGGTGGTCCTGCTCGTCTTGATCATCTTTGGTCCAGAGTTGGGAAATGCCTTTAGCTCCATCACGCATGGCCTCTAAGCTGCTTGAGGAATGTGGTCAGCATGCGGTTTCTCCATCCCATTCCTTGTGTAAATGCCTCTTCACTCCCGGCTAGCTGAAGGAGTTCGTTTGCGGTGATTGCCCTGGAAGAGCGGCGCGTCGCCGCATTTCCGTTTTTGGGCCACTTGAAAAGAATGACGTGGCGCAAGGAGCGAACGGGTCTACCTGATTCCCCCAGGCCGCGCCAGAAGGCGCCGAACAGGTCAGCCTGGTATGTGACCCGCGCGCGCTCCGGCAGGAGGTGCAACGCGCCAGCGAATGATCCAGACTGGCGCTGAAGGCAAGGCTGAGCGCCTGGTTATCAGCGGTTGCGGCTTGCAGACCTGGGTGTTATAATGGCGCAGTACGCCTTGCAGGCGCGAGGCGTCACATTCTCTATCCATCCTGCCCCGGCATCGCTCAATCGGCTTGCGGAAGAGCGCCCTGACCGGGAGCATACCCAGAGGAAGGAGTTCATGGCGTGCGGGACTACGAGTTGGGAATCGTTGTCAGCCCCGAAGCGAGTGAGGAGCAAACCAGGGCAATTCTTGACCGGGTGACTCAAGTGGTGCAGACTAATGGGGGCCAGGTGGTGAAGGTTCACCCCTGGGGGCGGCGTCGGCTCGCCTATCCTATTGAGCGGCGCCGCGATGGTATCTACTTTTTCTTGGACCTTTCCCTCACTCCTGAGGCGGTATTCGAGATTGATCGCAATCTCAAGGTGACTGAAGAGGTCATCCGCCATTTGATGATCAAGCGAGATCCAAAGGCGATTGCGATGCAGCGGGCCAGAGAGGCTCAGGCGGCTGCCACTGCTGAGGCGTCAGCCGAGGTTGTGGCCGAGCCAGAAGCGGCGCTGGCTCGGCCAGCGGCGGTAGCTGAGCCAGAAGCGGTAGCTGAGCCAGAAGCGGCTGCCGCGCCCGAAGCGGCTGCCGCAGAGGCGGACCTGCCCGAAGCTGATGCGGCTGTCGAAACAGACGAGGCTGACGCCGAGGAAGCCGAGGAGATCGAGGCGGCGGCCAATCTGCTCGAAGCAGATGAGGAGCCTGAGGGAGAGGCGTAGCTCCAAAGGAGAGCGCGCAGATGATCAATCGCATTTTCTTGATCGGCAATCTGGGCCGTGATCCAGAGATGTCTTACACACCCAGCGGAAAGGCGCTCACAAAGTTTACCGTAGCGGTGAATCGCGTGCAGCGCAGTAAAGAGACTGGCGAAATGCAGAAGGAAACCGACTGGTTCTCCATCGTTGCCTGGGAGCGGCTGGCCGAGACCTGCAATAGCTATCTCCATAAAGGCTCCAAAGTCTTTATCGAAGGGCGCATGCAGTCACGCAAGTTCACTGATAAAAACGGGGTGGAGCGTACCTTCTGGGAAGTGGTTGCCAGCGATATGCAGATGCTTGATTCCAAAGAAGGCGCCCCGGCGCGCACAGGAGCCCCTGGCGGTGGCTATGCGGAAGAGGGCGGCGATCAAGGTCCAGAGGACATCCCGTTCTAACGTCTGCGGGTGTGAAGACGACATTTTGACCTGCTGAATCGTCTTTCTTAGCAAAGACGATCATGCTGAACGGAGGCGGGCGCAACGCTCAGGCAGAATGGCTGGCTCGGCCAGCGTTACTGACGCGCCTGTTTCCCGTTCAGCCTTGTAGAATCAGTGCTGTGCCGACGGGTGTTTCTCCCTGCTCGTCGGCAAACCCACACACAAGAGGAGTAGATACATGCAAAGGTCTGAGGGGAGCGGTGGCCCGCGTGGTGGCCGAGGCGGCGGACGCGACTATCGTTCTCGGAGAAAAGTCTGTCAGTTTTGTCTTGACCGGGTGCGTGAGATCGATTATAAGGATGCGCCCCGGCTGCGCCGGTTTCTTTCTGATCGTGGCAAGATCGAGCCACGCCGCAAGACAGGCACCTGCGCCAAACATCAGCGCCGCCTGAGTGTGGCGCTTAAGCGCGCGCGCCATATGGCGCTGCTGCCTTATACGGCGGAACATATCCGAGGCGCGTAACGCATTGGGCCGGGCTGGCGCTTTTGATCACAAGCCAGCCCGCCAGGGCGCGTGCAGGCGGCTCTCACCACGCGGACAGGGGAAGCTTGGAAACCATGAGCAATCAGACACTACCAGAAGCATCGAAGAAAGCCAAGGAAACGCCAACCAAGAAAACACAACCGGCGCGCCCGGCCAAGGGGCGCCTCTATCGCCGCCAGACGGCGCGCGTAGAAGAGCGCCGCGATGGTAAGCCGTTGATATTCGGCTGGGGCAAGCGCCTCTCGCGCCGCCAGAAAACCAAGATCCAGAAACGCGCCTTCTGGTCGTTTGTCGTGGTGGCGATCCTTGCCGTTGTTTCCGTTCTTGGGTATTCTCTCTATTATAATAATTATGTGATCCCTGGCGAGCCGGTTGTCACTGTCAATGGGCAGGCGGTTCCGCAAAGCCTGTTCCGCAAGCTCAACTTTTATCTGTCGCAAGACCTTTCCAACCAGCTTGCCGCGGTGCAGGTGCAGGTGAATGCGGCGCAGAAGTTAGCCAACTCCTCGGATCAAGCAACGCAGCTTGAGGGCGAGAAGGAACTTAATGACCTGCAAACGCAGCAGCAGACTCTGAACGCCCAGTTTAGTATCCCCACCGTCGGCTCTCAATCAGAGGAATATCTCGTCGATGATATTCTCATTCAAGAGCAGATTCCTCAGCTTGAGGCGCGCGGTGTCCCCGCTTCACGGCTTGAGGCCAGCCCTCAGGAGATCACCGCCAAGCTGACCGCCTTTCAGAAAGCACTCCCAGCGGGGGTGACATATAGCCAGTTCTTGAGCGCCGCCAAGATGTCCGAGGATGATTTCCGGCAGGTTCTGGCAGTGGTCGTCCGGCGCGACAATATGCAGCAGTATCAGCAAAGCCTGTTTGGCCCAACCGGGCCGCAGGTGCATGCCTGGCTCTTCCAGACCGACACCCAGCAGAACGCCGAAAAGTATTTAGCGCAAATGCAGAGCGCGTCGAACGTGCAAGACGCGTTTGAGAAGCTGGCGAAGCGCTATTCGCGCGATGCCAACACCAAGGCGTCGGGCGGCGATATGGGCTGGGTCGTGTATGGTGATACAACCATTGGCGCGCTGGCTGAGACCTGGCTCTTTGATTCGGCGCGCCATACTGGCGAGCTGAGCGGGATCATCAAGATTGTCAACGGCGAATATAACATTTACTATATCAGCGGGATTGACCCGCATCGCCCGATCAGTTCCGATAAGCTGAGTTCGCTGAAGAGCAGCGCGCTGGACAATTGGATCGCGCAACTCAAGTCGCAGCCACAGACCCAAATTGGGAATGTGGACTCGACTAAAGAGCTTGACCCGAACAACTTCCCGGCGAACCTGCCCACTGGTGCGGCGACAGGTACTTCGGGCAGTGGCGCTCCCACTGGCCCCTAGTGGTCGCGGTGGCGCCGCAGGGCTATAACCAACCGGCCAGATTATACACAGGGCTGTTGCATCACTGCCTGGATAGATGATGCAGCGGCCCTGTGGTCTGCCAGGACTGACGGCCATGAGAGAGAAGTGAGCAAACTCGTGATCGCTCCAAGACAACTGAACAGCGAGCGCGCCGCAGGTGAGGAAGAGCTTGTCCTGCTGCGCACGCTCTCGCTGTATATTCATATCCCTTTCTGTCATAGCAAATGCCATTATTGCGATTTCAATTCTTATGCCGGGCAACTCCGCTGGCGAGAACCCTATGTCCAGGCGCTGCTCCGTGAAATCGCCTGGGCCGGAGACCTGGCGCGGCGCTCTGGGCAGTCGGGCGCGCCGACCGATCAGCCCTGGCCCTGCCGCACGATCTTTTTCGGTGGCGGCACACCCAGCTTGTTGGTGGCAGAGCAGGTGGCCCAGATACTGGCGGCGGCGCGGCAGGCGTTTGCCGTGCAGGCCGATGCCGAGATCACGCTGGAGGCGAATCCGGGAACGCTGGAGCAGGCCCATCTGACGGCGCTGAGGGCGGCTGGCGTGAATCGGCTGAGTATGGGCGCCCAGAGCTTTGACGCCGGGCTGCTGCGTTGGATGGGGCGCATTCATAGCCCGGAAGAGGTTGAGAGCGCCTTTCAGATGGCGCGCCGGGCTGATTTTGACAATATCAACCTGGATTTCATCTTTGGTCTGCCCAACCAGAGTATGCAGCAATGGGAGACAACGCTTGAGCGCGCCCTGGCGCTCGGCCCCGATCACCTTTCGCTCTACGCGCTGATCGTTGAAGAGGGCACGCCGCTGCATCGCTGGGTGGCGCAGGGGCGCGTGCAGCCTGCCGATGAGGACTTGACGGCGGAGATGTATCTGCTGGCGCAGCGGCGGCTGGCGGAGGCGGGCTACGAGCAGTATGAAATCTCCAACTGGGCCAGGCCGGGCAAGGTATGCCAGCATAACCTGACCTACTGGCGCAATCTGCCTTATCTGGGCGTGGGCGCGGGCGCGCATTCGTGCTTTGGCGGGCAGCGCTTCTCGACGGTTCTGAAGGTCCGCGAGTATATTGAGCAGGCGCAGCGCGAGGGGCAAGCCGTTGTTAGCTCAGAAACCATCAGCCCGGACCTGGAAATGGCCGAGACAGCGATGCTGGCGCTGCGCCTGAACGCGGGCCTCTCGCTGGCGCTCTTCGAGCGTCGCTATGGGATGAGCTTCGATGCGGTCTTTGGGGAGCGATTGGCGCCCGTTGCGGCGGCGGGCCTGTTGGAGCGAGCCGATGGCGTGGTGCGCCTGAGTGAACAAGGGCGCCTGCTGGGGAATGAAGTCTTTCTGCGTTTGCTGCCGGACTAGGCGCCAGAGGAAACGAGAGGGACACGACCTGATGTGTCCCTCTCCCTGCCTATGCAGCAATGGATGGGTAGGTGATGGAATTGCGTTTGCTAGTCCTCGTTCAGCCGATGGTGTTCTGCCAGCCAGCGCGCGAATTCCAGGCGGCGCTCGTCGATGACATGCTCGTAATATTCGCCATAAAGCTGATAGCGTTGCCGGAGAGCCGCGAGGCGCTCAGCTTCTTTCCGATTGAAATTGCGCAGTAATGCGGGCGTTGCATTGGTAGGGACAGGGCTATCCTGAGGTGACATAACGGCCTCCTGCAATGGTGAATCAAGCCGACCCGCCTGGCGCCCAGCAGCGGGCCGACATGAGATGTTAGCTGCTTTCACTAGACTCTATTGCATGGGGCATGCCAGATGAAGGGCGGCGCTATGGGGCTGACGGCTCCTGATCGGCTTTATAGCGCGGATCGCCAGTCTGGCGGCGGCGGTTTTCCTCGTTCTTTGCCAGGTAGGCTCGATAGAGTTCGTCGGCGCTGAAGCCTTGATCGAGGGCCAACTGCACGAGGAAGTGCAGAATGTCGGCCATCTCCAGCAGGCGCTCCTGGCGGTTGGCTGCCAGGTCGCGCGGATTTTTCCAGGGTTTCCAGTTGAGTTCGTTGTCCAGTTCACAGCATTCGTGAACGATGGCGCGGGTCCAGGTGGTGCAGCGGGTTATTGGTTCCTGGCTGTAGAAGCCACTCGCGCGCACTGCAAGGTAGAACGCGCTCAGGTCGGTCTGTCGGGCAAAGATGTCATCGAGTTTGTCGGTCATGTTCATCACTCGCTCTCAAAAAATTCCATAAAGATGCTGAATACTCACCCGCACGCTCAGATCACCGCTGCCGGTGATCTGAGCGTGCGGGTTCAGTGTATCGCGGAGAGCCGAGGGGAGCAAGCCAGGAGTAGTTCCTCTGAGCGTGCCTGAAGCGTAACGTGGGCGCGTAGTGACACATATGGACGTGAGTGATTTTCCGGTGGCGGGGGAATGCAATCAACACAGAGACCCGAAATGGTCGTAAGGGAGCCTTTGGGTGCGACGGCGGAATGTCGAGCAGGCTGAGCGCGCAGGCGCGGGGCGCGAGGAGAATACAGGTGCGGACGCAGGCAGAGGACCAGAGAAGCCAGCTTCCGCGCCTGCTGAGATAGATGCACAGTCTTTTCGCACGCTTTACCAGGAAAATCTGGGCGTGGTCTATCGGTTTGTCTATAGCAAGGTCGGCAACCGCGAGGAAGCCGAGGATTTAACCGCACAGGTTTTTGTGAAGGCTGTGCGTGGGCTGGACCGCGAGCGTGGCAGCCAGAGCATTCAAAGCTGGCTCTATCAGGTGGCGCGAACGACGATTGCCGATTACTGGCGGTCCTTTTATAAAGTGCGCGTCACCTCGCTGGAATCCATGCTGGAGCAG
This sequence comes from Ktedonobacterales bacterium, assembly GCA_046704085.1. Lineage (GTDB taxonomy): Bacteria > Chloroflexota > Ktedonobacteria > Ktedonobacterales > DATBGS01 > DATBHW01. Next base: position 10,372 of record JBJKSJ010000029.1, read on the forward strand.
GGCTGGGAAGAACCGGCGGAGGAGCGCGAAGAACTGGTATCGTATAAACCGGAAGAGCGCGTGCGGCGGATTCTTGACGTGCTGCCCGCCCATTATCAGGAGGTCTTGACCTGCCGCTTCTTGCTCAACTTATCGATAAAGGAGACGGCTGAGCGCATGCGACTGAGCGAGGCCAATGTGAAGGTATTACAGTTTCGGGCGCTCAAGAAAGCGGCAGAGGTGGAGTAGGGCGATGGGGACAGACGACCACTGGGACGAAACAGACATGAGCGGAATTGACAAAGAAAACGAGGCCGAGCGGTTGGAAGATTACCTGGAGTTTGAGCGCCATCTGGAGCGCTTGCAACAGGAGAAGCGCCCGCGTCGCCCGCGTCGCATGACGCCGGGCCAGGCAAAGGCATATCAGATGGCCGCGTTGTTCCGCTCCGCCGCGCCCGGCGCGGCAGAGCCTGACCCTGCTTTTGCCGCCAGGTTGGAGGCGCAGTTAGAGGGGAGGCTCAAAAGTCGAGGCCGCCGGTTTCGTTCCTTGCTGCCTGTGCCGCGCTCTGGCGGCCTCTCGCGACGTTCATTGCTTGCTGGTGGCCTTTCGACGGCGGCTGGCCTGGCTGCCGGAGCAGTACTGGGTGGCGTCATCGAGCAGAATATGAATGCTTCGCAGCAGGCGACCACCTGGAATACATCGCTGGTGGGATTGGGCAAGGACTGGCAGGCGGTTGGAAACGCCGCTGATATTGCCCCCGGCCAGATGCTCCAGTTTCGCACCAATACCGTTGTCGGCTATGTCTTCCACAACGACGAAGTGCCAGATACCGAAGATGGGCAGCCGCAGCCGGAATGGATTGCGATGTCGGCGGCCTGCACCCATATGGGCTGTATCGTCGCCTGGAACGGCCAGGACCGCCAGCTTCACTGTCCCTGCCATGAGGGCGCCTTCACTCGCTATGGCGCTCCGGCTGCTGGCAGCCAGCATTATCTGCGCTCGCTGCCGCGCATGCAGGTGCGCGTGCAGGATGGCAAGGTCTGGGTGCAGGCGCCCGCCGCGCTCTCCGGCGCCTCCGCCGGTAAACATATTGATGGGGATAACTGAGCGCGGGAAGAGGGCTACTGATCGCCGCGATCAAAGGCCAGCAGCGCCTGCCCCAGCACCAGGGTTCCCCGTGCGATTGCCTCTAGCTCTGACCACTCCTCCGGGCAATGGCTGCGCCCGCCGCGACTGGGGATAAAGATCATCCCTGCCGGGGTCAGGGCGGCGATATGGTTGGTGTCGTGGCCCGCCCCGCTCGGCAGTGGCAGGGCGCGCAGCCCCAGCTTTTTGCAGGTCTGCGCGAGCAGCCGCTGCACTTCTGCCGGAACCCGCACCGGCTCGGTATCCGAGAGCGGGTCGTAGCTGAGCGCCAGGTTCCGCAGCGCGGCGATATCGCCGACCTCTTGCTCAAACTGTTCTGCCAGATGGGCCAGCAGCGTCGGGTCTACGCTGCGCCATTCGGCGACCAGTTCGGCTCGCCCGGCAATCACGTTGCTGGCGTTGGGCAGCGCGGCGATCTTGCCAATTGTGCCAACCGCTTGTTCATTGGTGGCGCGGCAGAGGCGCTCCAGTGCCAGAATGATCTCAGCCGCCCCGGCCAGCGCGTCGCGGCGCAGACGCATGGGCGTTGTGCCCGCGTGATTGGCCTCACCCTCCAGGGTGATCTGCGCGCGATGGATGCCGACCAGCCCGGTGACGATGCCGATAGGTATCTGCGCCTCTTCCAGCACTGGCCCCTGCTCGATATGCAGTTCGAGCGAGAGCGCGAAAGCGCCTGGCCGGCGGCGCGCTTCGCCGATGCGCTCAGGGTCGCCGCCCATCTGCGCGATGCCTTCGGCCAGGGTGCGCCCCGTGGGGTCGGTCAGGTGCAGATGTTCGGGCGCGAGCGCCCCGGCCATTGCGCGGCTGCCAATCGTGGAGATGCCAAATTCGCTGGGTTCTTCGGCCAGATAATCGATGACTACCAGGGGATGGCGCAGGGTGATGCCTTGCTCATGCAGGCAGCGCGCAATCTCAATCGCTCCGACGACGCCAATGATGCCATCGAAGCGCCCGCCGCCAGGGACGGTATCCGTATGCGAGCCGATGGCGATAGGCGCCAGATCACCCGCGCTGCCAGGGCGGCGTCCGATCAGGTTGGCGGCCTGGTCCATCGACACGTCCAGCCCGGCTTCCTGCATCCATCGCTCTACCTGCTCGCGGCCCTGACGATAGAGCGGCGTGAACGAGCGCCGCGTGTAGGGCTGCTCTGGGGTCGTCAGCCGCGCCAGCGCCTCAATGTTGGCCTGCATACGTTCGGCATTTGGTGTGATCTCTCGTTGCTCCATGTTTCATTTCTTTCTCTGTTCAACAGTCAAAAAGCTGGCGGATACATCCGCGCCTACAGCGGCGGGCGCCGCCCCTCTCGCTACGCTCGGACCTCGCGCGCGACCGCACCGCGTAGCCTGCCTACGCAGGCTGGGACAAAAATACGCCTTTTTGACCGATACTCTATCAGACGCACTCAAACTGTTTTCTCGCCCGGTCGGCAATCTCATCCGCTGCCAGCGCGCGTTGCCACCACCAGTGCGATGCAAATGCTTGTCCGTTGCTGGCTGCTGGCTGTGCATTGCTGGCTATCGCGTGGGCGAAGCTCACGGCGCCGTAGACGAGCGCGCGGAAGCGGATCGCGTCTGGCAAGCGATCCAGTTCGGCGTCAGCCAGGCGGTGATGCTGGCAGTAGCCATCAATGACGGCGCTGACGCGCGTCGGGTCGGGCGGAAGCGTTGGGGTCCAGGGCGATTCGGTATTGCAGGACGCCAGCAGAAAGCCCACATCGATGACTGCTGGCCCCAGACCCGCGCCCTCCCAATCCAGCAGGAGAACCTGACCCGCCGATGTGTGGATGGTGTTGTCAGGGTGACAATCGTTGTGGATCAGCACCCTGGGCAAGTCTTCGCAGGGATCAATGCTGCGCAGCGCCGCTAGCAATCTTTCATACCAGGATTGCAGGCTCCTGGGCACCTGTGCTGCCACGCTGGCAAGCTGCTCTTGTGCCCAGGGAATCTCTGTCGCCGGGCGCATCTCTGCCAGTGGAAGCGAGCGCGCCAGCAGATGATCTGGCGCTAGATGGAGCGCGTGCAGCCGCCCAAGCGTGGCTCCAAGCGAGCGCAGGGTTGCTGGCGAGTAATCCGTTGCGGTCCCTTCCAGGAAGGTCGTCATCAGCAATTGCCAGCCAGTGTCTGTCGTAACAATGGCTTCGTTCGCAACTGATCGTACTATCCGCTCTGCCGGATACGCCTGATCCTCTAGAAAGAGCAGCGTCGTCGCCAGGGCTTGCGCCGCAGTGCTGCTGGTCGGCGCATACACGCGCAGCGCCCAGCGCGGCCCATTCGCCCGCTCGATCCGATAGATGCGCTTGCCGCTCTCACTGGCAAGCGGCTGTAATATTGCGCTCTTTGCGCCGTAAGATTGCTCCACCAGATTGGTGAGCAGCCGCAAATCATCCATTTGTGCCCTGCTCTTCTGCTGAAGCACAGCTTTTGCGCTTAGCTGGCACGTGAGCGGTTCCCTGCATGTTACCAATGCCTGGTGAGCAATTGAACGCGCGCGCTGATCTCGCTCAGCGTCAGCCAGCCAGTCAGTTCGCCGTCGCGCAGGCGCTGGCGGCCATCCACCCAGACGCCCCGAATGGCCTGGGGCGACATGGCGTAGACGATATTTTTGATGAGCCGGTTGGGCGGCTGGAGCGAAATATCTTGCAGGTTCAGCGCGACGAAATCGGCGCGCTTGCACCGGGCAAGCGCGCCGATGGGCAGGCGCAGCGCGCTGCCGCCGTTCGTTGTGCCCATTGCAAAGACTTCCTCGGCGCTGAGCGTTGCGCCATCCAGCCGCCTCACCTTCTGGAGCAGGGCACAGGTGCGCATCTCGTCAAAGACGCTGGTGCGGTTATTACTACAGCCGCCGTCGGTGCCCAGCGCCACGCGCACGCCTGCCGCGAGCATGGCGGGGATGTCGGTGATGCCGTCGCCCAGGAACATATTGCTGGCGGGATTATAGGCCAGGTGGGCGCCGCGCTCGCCCATCAGCGCGATCTCTTCGGGAGTGGCCCAGACGCAATGCACCAGCACGGCGCGATCATCCAGCACGCTCAGCGACTCCAGCCAGCGGATCGGCGTGAGGCCGTAGCGTTCCTGAATCATCTCGACTTCGTAGCGCCCCTCGGAGACGTGGATATGGAAGGGCGTATCCAGTTCCTGGGCCAGCGCGTGCCCGGCCACGATCATGTTGGGCGAGGCGGCATGGGGACTGTGCGGCGCGGGCTGCACCGTCAGCATGCCCCGACCCCCGTCGCGCTCGCGGGCCAGCCGAGCCAGTTCGCGGGTGCGCTCGACGGCATCCTCCAGCGGCTCCCGGTAGGGCTTGGGGCCGGTCTCCCAGCTATACAGGCAGCGCGCCAGCACCAGCCGGATGCCGACATCCTGCGCGGCGCGCATCACGGCCAGATCATAGGCGTTGCTTTCGTGATGCAGATAGAAGAAATCGACGACGGTAGTCACGCCATAGCGCAGCATCTCGCCAAAGGCGAGGATCGCGCCGGTATAGACGCCCTCTTCGTCCAGATTGAGGGAATAGCGATAGATGCCGTTATCGCGCCACCCGAAGAAGGGCTGGTCATCGCCGAAGCCGCGCACCAGCGATTGAAACGAGTGGTTATGGGCATTGATGGTCCCCGGCACGAGCGCCTGGCCGGTCAGCTTCGTTTCCTGCGCCTGGGGCGAGGCGGCCAGCAGTTTGGCCGATGAATCGATCTGCTGGATGACGCCATCGTCGATCAGCAGGCTTGTATCAGCAACGAAACGATCACCAGACCAGAGCAGATCAGGACTAATAATTTCAGGCATGCGTGTTCCTCTCTGCCAGAACATGCCGCAAGGCAATCACATTTTGAGGTGTGGGCAGATCATATCATATGCGTCGCAGACTGTATCAGGGTGTTGAATACCCCTCTTTTAAGCGGTTGGATAACGGAACCCAACCCGGTTTGTCAGTAAATAGAGGCAAAAAATGATCGATGAATTTCCGGCAAACAAAAAGCCCATGAGAAGAGTAAGATAGAGAGGCATTTCCCTCTCCAGTATGCTTCACTGTTCGAGTGACATGTTTTAACCGTTGCCTGGCAAGCTGAAAACCTTTCAATGAGGAGATAAAAAAGATGGCAGATAAAAAACCAGTCACGACTTTTGACGAATACATCAATACATTCCCGGTGGATGTCCAGGCTATCCTTGAGAAAATAAGGCAGGCAATACAGCAAGCAGTACCCGAAGCCACAGAAACCATCAGCTATGGCATCCCTACATTCGATCTGAACGGCCACCATCTCGTTTTCTTCGCAGGCTGGAAGCAATCTATTTCCTTGTATCCGTTACCAGCAGGAGACGCCGCGTTCCAACAAAAAATATCACCCTATAAAAAAGAAAGGAGTACCCTCCGCTTTCCTTTAGATAAAACTATTCCCTATGATTTAGTAGGCGAAATTGTGACGCTCCTCAAGCAAGAAAAACCAGCACGAGAAAACGAAGAAAGATAAAGCAGTACCACTTGCTGTGAAACTCACGAATCACCGCTTCTGGTGAAAGGATGCAAGTAAAATTCCATTGCCGCCAACCGGGCATGCCCTAAGATTCAAGACGCTGGTATCATAAACGTTCGTAAGAAATGTCTATCATCTCCCATAATCCTTGACAACTATTGTCTGGTTGTGGTAGACTGAAGGCATGAAACTTTCTGAGTATGCCAAACAGATGGGCGTGTGCTACGAGACGGCCTGGCGCTGGTATCGGGATGGCAAAATCCAGGGCCGCCGCGTCGGGGCACACACCATCATCATCACCGAAGGGCAGGAGGCCCCCAAAGGCGAGCAGCCTGAACGGGTTGCCATCTATGCCCGCGTCTCTGCGGCTGAAAATACGCCCAATCTGGAGAGCCAGGCAGAGCGCCTTGTCGCCTACTGCGCGGCGAAGGGCTATCAGGTCAGCAAGATTGTCAAGGAAATCGCCTCTGGCGTCAACGATGGCCGCCCCAAGCTGCTGGCGCTGTTAGAAGACCAGAGCATCACCCTCATTGTGGTGGAACACAAGGACCGGCTCACCCGCTTTGGCTTCCGCTATCTGGATACGCTGCTCAAAAGCCAGGGGCGCAGCATTGAAGTCGTGAATCAGGCCGAGAACGACCAGGAAGACCTGATGGCGGACCTGACGGCCATTCTGTATAGCTTCACGGCACGGTTGTATGGGCAGCGGCGGGCCAAGCGCAAGACGGAGACGGTCATCCGCACGTTGGAAGCGGAGGAAAGCGAGGGCGAGCATGCAACTGGTTGAGCAGCACATCATCAAACGTGCGGACCCGCGCTTTGCCCCGATTGATGCGGCAGCCTTCAAGGCCAAGAACCTCTACAACGCGGCCCTCTATCTGGTGCGGCAGTCCTTCATCTTTGAGGGGCACTATCTGGGCTACGAGGACGTGTATCACAGATGAAGGGGCATGAGGCGTACCGGGCGCTGCCCACGAAGGTGGCCCAGCAAGTGCTGCGCCTCTTGGATAAGAATTGGCAGAGTTACTTTGCCGCGTGTCTGGCCTATCAGGAAGACCCGTCCAAGTTCAGGAAACATCCCAAGATGCCCCACTACAAGCACAAGACGGATGGACGCTCCGCGCTGGTCTACACCATTCAGGCGCTTTCTCGTCCTGGCTTGAAACGGGGGCTGATTCAGCCATCCATGTTACCCGTCACGATTCAAACCCAGCAGACCTGTATTGCGCAGGTCCGCATTGTGCCCCGCATTGGTTTCTACGTCGTGGAAGCGGTCTATGAGCAGCAAGAAGCTGCGCCTTCTGGCAATCCCCGCCTCTATGCTGCGATAGACATTGGCGTTGACAACCTCGCCGCGATAACTGCAAACAAGAAGGGCTTCGTGCCCCGGCTCGTTAATGGTCGCCCGATCAAATCCACCAACCAATATTACAACAAGCGGAAGGCGGAATTGCAGGAAGCGTTAGGGACGACGGGGACTACCGCCCGGATGGAACGTTTCACCGCCAAACGCACCCGGCGCATCACCCACTATCTACACACCGCGAGTAAAGCCATCATTGCGCTCCTGGTTGCAGAGGGCATTGGGACACTGGTGGTGGGCAAAAATCCGGGCTGGAAGCAGGAAGTCGAGTTAGGGCGGGTGAATAACCAGCACTTTGTCCAACTGCCCCACGCCCGCTTTATTGCCATGCTGGAATATAAGGCGAAGTTGACCGGCATCCGCTTTGTGCTTCAGGAAGAGAGCTACACGAGCCGGGCCAGCTTCTTAGACAGTGATCCCATTCCCACCTATGACCCGAAGCGGGAAGCGCCGCCCGCCTTCAGCGGCAAACGTGTGAAGCGGGGGCTGTATCGCGCCAAGGATGGGCGTTGCCTGAATGCCGATGTGAACGGCTCGTACAACATCCTGCGCAAAGCACTCCCTGACGCTTTTAGCAAGGGGATAGAGGCGCTTGTAGTTGCGCCTGTATGGTTGACGTTTGCCTGGTCAGTCCAACCTGGTGCGTTGGCGGCGGCGTGAATCATACCAACCAATCAATAGTTATCTATTGGTTTGGAACTATGGTATAGTTGATTGCGGAGGATGAAGCGCCTTGCAGCGATTGCCAGGCATTCCGGCGCTTTGTAGATACCTGATGAGCATTCAGAGCCAGGAAAACAAGATCGATGCGCAGCGGGAGGACGCTGATACAACCAGCGCGGCTCAACCTGCGCCCAAAGCGCCCCGGCCAGCGCCTTCTGTGTCCGTCATCCGCCGCCGGGCGGTGCTGGTGGCGCTGGGTATTCTGGTCTTCCTGCTCGTTGTTGGCCTGGGCGACGCGCTGGGAGGCTATTTGCCGCACACCACGACGCCCTTTGCCAACGGCAGCACGCAGAGCGCGGGCGCAATTCAGGTGACGCTGCAATTCACTCCCAATCCGCCAAAAGTCAGCGGCGATCCAGCCACACAGGTAGACCTGCTGCTTGAGGATCAGCATGGGCAAGCTATTGACGGGGCGCGGGTGCAGGTGAGTCTGGTGATGGTGACGATGGATATGGGCGTGAACGAGACGACGGCGCAGGGGCAGGGGCAGGGGCGCTATCAGGCCAGAGTGGCTTTCTTGATGCCAGGCGCCTGGCAGGTGACGGTGAACGTGTCTCCTCCCGGCGGCGCGAGCGCCAGCACGACCTTTGCTGTGGATGTGGCGAGCTAGATATGTATATCGCTATCGATAACGGGGGCAGCACGACCAGGGTCGGGCGTATGGATGATCTGCATCGCCCGCAGATTGAAGTGATTGAGCAGTTCCCTACCTTCCAAAGCTACGCGGCCCAGATGGAAACGCTGCTCAAGAGCCTCACCGCCGGGAGCGAGCGGCTGGAGGGCATAGGTATCTCGCTGGGCGGGCATATTGCTCAGGATGGTCTGTACGTCCGTGACGCGGCCAATCTGCGCGATTATGAGGGCAAGCCCTTCGTGCGCCAGTTGCAGGCAGCATCTGGCTGCCCGGTTCGGCTGGCGCACGATACGGTCTGCGGGCTGCTGGCGGAGAAAGCCTTTGGCGCGCTGGCGCCGTTCGATCTCTGCGCCTATCTGACAGTCTCCACCGGGACGGGCGCTGCGATTCAACTGCGCAAGGATGGGCAGGCGCTCACGGTTTCGATGGAGATGGGCCACCAACTTCTGGCCGGAAACACGCGCCCGTGCCTCTGCGGGCAGATTGGCTGCCTGGAGACGATTACGGGCGGCAGGCAGATCGCGCTCCGCCGCCAGCAGATGGACCGGCGGGAGGCCGCTGAGAGCGCTGACCCCGCCTTCTGGCAGGAGTTTACCGAGGCGCTGGCGCTGGGCATCGTGAACCTCGCGCGCCTGACGCGCGTCGCGGCGATTGCGATCAGCGGCGGCATTGCCCTGCGCGCCCCCTATCTCAAAGCGCATCTGCCGGAGCGCGTCGCGGCGCTCTGCGCGCGTGATGTGCCCCGGCTCTTCTGGTCACAGTTGGGCGAGAATGCTCCGCTGCTGGGCGCGGCCCTGCTGTTGGCAACGCCGGAGGCGACGATTGTTCATTAAGGGACCAGAGGAATAGTAGCTATGAAGCGCCAGAGCATTCGCCAGCACCTTCAACCCTACTCCATCCTCAACCGCCGAAAGACAACGATTAACCATGCTTTCGCTTCTGCATTAGCCTTATATGATGAGTATGATGATACCCTCGTTTCACAAGCTATCAGAGACTTGGGGCAAGACCCCGATGCAGATTTGATGTGTTTTTATTGTGATTGGCGGTTAGCCGAAACCTGGGATCACGTCTTTGGGTTAGTGAAAGACGAGCAGTATGCTGGGTTTGGACATACGCTTGGAAACATTGTGCCTTGCTGCAAGCAGTGCAATTCGATGAAAGGCAACAAGGGATGGCGTGAATTTTTAGAAATAGCTATCTCTGACGAGACTACACGCTCAGTTAAAGCTGCGCAGATGCACTTATATTTCGAGCGGTATCTTCCTCGCAAGTTTGGCGCGGCACAGATTCTAGAGCTTTGCCCAGAAGAGATGCATGAACTTGAAGCGATCAGAAGTAATATCTTGAGCCTGATGCGAAGGGCCGATGAGATAGCCGAATCTATCAGGCGTAGAGTCAAAGATCACTTGCACCAAGAGATTTGAGATCAGCCCTCCACGCGAGCGACACAGGCGGCGTCTTCGCCGCCCTCTTCGGGGGCGCTGAACCAGGCGTCGAGGATTTCGCGGGCGACGATCTCGCTGGTGAGGCGCAGGCTGAGCGCGAGGACGTTGGCATGGTTCCAGCGGCGGGCGCCGCGCGCGGTTTCGGCGTCGGCGCAGAGCGCGGCGCGGATGCCGGGCACTTTATTGGCGGCAATGCTGACGCCGGTGCCGGTCCAGCAGCAGCCGATGCCTTGATCGGCCCGGCCAGCGGCAACGGCTTCGCCAACCGCCCGGCCCACCTCCGGCCATTGCAGCGCCTCGTCGGCCAGCGGGCCGATCAACTCAACCTCGTGCCCTCGCTTACGCAACTC
>JBJKSJ010000030.1:0-16784 GCA_046704085.1 Ktedonobacterales bacterium
CTGCTGCTGGACAGCGTTCGGAACATAATAGGTCAGGGTCAGCAGCAGTAACTGGTTAGGAACCAACTGGAATGTACTGCTCCAGACTGCGCGCTGATAGGCTGCTGCCATGTTGATCGGCGCGGTGAAGCCGGTGTAGCCCTGAAGCTGGCTAGCTGGCGGGAGATAGATGCGCAGATAGTCGCTATAGACGCTGCTGCCGAAGACGGGGTTCGAGCGGACCCAGTGGTAGGCGATAGTCAGGTGATGGGTCGCGCCGCCCTTGGCATCCAGAATAATATTATCCTGGAGGAGTTCGTTGATGTTGTCGTTGGCTTTGTTCGCGGAGATGTTGGTATCAACGACAAAGAGTGAATCGCCAGCGGGCACCTCTACTGCGCCCGCCCGATGTCCCTGGATGAGTGTCTGTTCGGCGCGCGCATCGTTGACATAGAGTTGGATGTCCTTCGTTCCCTGTGCCAGCACGGCTTCTTGAAGCACGGCCAGTGTGGCAGCGGGTGTAAGCTGGCGCAGCTTTTCCACCAGATATTTGCTCAACAAGGCCGGGAATTGTTTGTTATTGGAAGCAAGCTGACTCGGCGAAACATTATCGCCTGTGCTGCGCTGGAACTGGTAGAAGTGGAGGCGATCCAGCAGATTCGAGTCGTCGATGATTTCGTTGAGTTCGGGAATCTGCACCGGCCCGGTGATGGCAAGCACCTTCTCGAAGAAGGTGGGGGTGAAGGCAATGACGCCATCCACCGGGCTGCCGCCCTCGGCAGTGTATAGTTGCTCGGCAGCTTTGGCTGCGGTGGGGAAGTCTGGCTCCAGATTCGAGTCGCGCAGCCCCCAATTCTTGCTCAGCGTGAACCAGGCGTCATCTGCCGGGACGGGTGTCGCGTGGCTGGCTGCATAGGGCGTGTCGAGCAGATACGTATCTTGCAGCGCGAGGGAAGCCAGTTGCCCGTTCTGCACGCCCAATGTCCCATAAGCGGTGATGAATCCGCCAGTGGGGCGGCGCTCGCTGGTATCCATCAACTCGGCCAGATAGGTCGTGCTGTGACCGATGCCAAACAGGGTGGACGCAGAGGCAATCGTCCCCTGGAGATCGGCCAGAATCTGGCGCAGGCCCGGATAATCGTTGCGGAAGAGTGTCACAGCTGCCTGAATCGAGGCATCGGCGGGGAGCGCGCTCAGAGAAACGCCCTGCACCTCATTCCAGGCGTCTTCAACCAGACCAATCACGGTGCTGGCGGTTTGCTCCAGGTCGCTGATGTCGCTCAGCTTGAGGCCGCTGGCGCCCTGCGCGCTAGAGACGACTGCGGGCTGCGCGCCAGAAGAGGCGCTGATGGCTGCTGTCGCGGGGCCAGGGCTATGAAACGCATCCTGCTCGTCATCAATCAGCTTGAGGCCAGCCGTCAGCGCCATATTTCCGGCTTTGGAAAGATCAAGCGCCATATGGGCCAGATGCACATAGGATTGAATCTCATCTCCCCGGCCAGAAACCAGGCCGATTAGTCCCAGAAATGGGCCGATCAGGCTCAGGCGGGTATTCACACCGTCGAAGTCGTTCTGAGCGGCGCTGAATTCATCGCGCGCGGCGGTGATCGTTTTCTCTGCCAGCGGATGCAGAGCCAGTTGCTTGAGCAGGTTCTGAGCTTGTTGCAAATGCTGCGCGCCATCATTGGCAAGCTGACGGGCAGGCGAGTAAATGCCGAAATAGCCGCCAACGGTTAAGATGCCGCCCAGCACCAGCACCGCCAGCGCCGTGATCAGAGTGATGCGTTTCCAGCGATGCTTGCCGCTGGCTCTGCGCGGCTGGCCGGGTGGTGTTCGCGAGGCGCCCGCAGGTCGGCTGGCGGGTCGCGCTGAGGCGCCTCCGGCCCCAACGGGAGGCGCAAGCGGTCGGCCTGGCGCGCGCGCCTGCTGACCTGCTGCCTGTGGGCCTTGCGGCATGCTGGTTGGCCTGGCGGCGTTCGTCTTCGGGAGATTCGGTTGTGTATCATCGGTCATAACTTCGTTCTTTCTCTCTTCAGTAATGATTCCAAGGAGGGCTTTGAGATTCCCTGGCAGTCAATTTTAGGTACTCATTGGCTAGAAAACGTCAGAGCTTTCCAGGGCTAATGAGAGATGGAGATAGGCTTGGCTTCAAGCGTCGGGAATTATGAATTGATGGCGCTTGCTCATTCGTTGTTCATAGTATCATAGGTAGTAACGAAGCAGCGGAGACATTGGGATACGTCCGTTTTTTTACAAATTTTTTGCAGATTGGCGATGGTCCTCTGATGTTGGCCTTGTACAGTCTGTACGGGCTAATGCTCTCTCGTTGGTTCTTACTAACATGAATAGCAGCGAGAGAAATGCTGGAGGTTTTGATGATTCTCAGGCGCTTTCTTCAATCAGGCGCTGTGGTGTTGCTGGCCGGATTTGCCATCGCGGGTTGTAGCGCGAACGCTGCTAGCACAGGCAGCGCAACGCCAACTGCCACCTGCCCATCGACCCAGGCAGCCCAGTTCAAACAGGCGACGGGAACTGTGACGACGGTGAGCAGCACACAGATCACTGTGCAAACCACGAATGGCGCCGTTGTGGCGAATCTGTCTTCCCGCACGCGCGTGACGCGGCAGCAGACGGTTGCGCCGAGCGTGGTTCAGGATGGAGTGCGGGTACAGGTCATCGTCAAAAACAACGGCGATGGCACGTATACGGCCCAGATTGTGGCGATTCGGCAGGCTGCCCCAACTGGCAGCGGCAACGGCGGTGGCACTGGCAGCGGCAATGGTGGTGGCAGGGGTGGGAGTGGCGCCAACCCGGCCTGTCGGACGGGCAGAGGCGGCGCGGGCAGCGGCCCTGGCGCTGGTAATGGAGGGATATTCGGCAGCCCCACCGAGGGTGGCATACCTACTGGCGATCTCAGCCTGGCGGGAACCGTCTCAAGCACCAACGGCCAGACGATGACGATTACCACAACCAATGGCGCCGATTATACCGTTAAGTTGGATAGCACGACCGTGTATTCGCAGATCGCCGCCGCGAAGACAAGCGATCTGCAAGCAAACCAGGCAGTTCTGGTGATTGGACAGGCACAGAAAGATGGAAGCATCAACGCGCTGTCGATCACGATTCTGCTCTCCTTACCCGCAAGCCAATAAGTGCCAGGGATGAGATACGCTACAAAGGTCTACTAAAAGGAGTGAATACACTGTATGTCGCAAACAGGAACATCTTTTGCCCGCTGGCTGGAAGATGAAGAGCCTGAAGACGATGAAGTCCAACCCAGGCGCTCCAGGTATCGCCGCCTGGTGTTTAGCTTGCTGGCGGTGGTCATCATCCTCGCGCTCATTGGTGGCGCCTTACTGATCAAGGGGAGCTTTTTCGCCTCCAAGCCTCCGCAGTATCAATTTGCCAGCACGACTACCGGCAATCTGGTCATCCAGGTATCAGCCACCGGGCCGATTGGCTCAGCCGCTACCTATAACCTTAATTTCTCGGCCTCTGGCAAAGTAACAGAGATAGATGTCACCGTTGGTCAGCAGGTGCAGGCTGGGCAACTGCTGGCAAAGATCGATGCGACTTCGCTCACTGATGCGCTCAACCAGTCGCAGGCATCAGTGAACTCGGCCTGGACGAGCTATGCCAACGCGCTGCAAAACTTGCGCGATGTCAAAGCGCAGAATAACCCCTGCCCCACCTCGGCGACGCCCCCAGCGCAGTCGAAGACGCAGCAGCAATGCACCCAGGCAATTGACCAGGCGCAGCAGCAGGTAAACTCGGCCTGGGCGCAATATCAGGTCGCCCTGGCGCAACTGCAAACGGCAAAAGATAACGTAGGCAATGCCGTGATGACGGCTCCGGCGGCGGGAACAGTGGTTGAGATCAATGGGTCCGTAGGCGCCACCCCTGGCTCTGGCAGCAGCGGGAGTGGGTCGTCGGCCTTTATCGTCCTTGAAGACCTGAGCCAGCTTTCGATTGTCGCTCAGGTAAATGAGGCCGATATTGGAAATCTGAAAGTTGGGCAATCCGCCAAATTCACCGTCTCAGCCTATCCCTCTTCCACCTTCTTTGGCACTGTGACAGCCATCTCGCCCTTTGGGCAGACCTCCTCGAATGTTGTCACCTATCCTGTGACGATCAGCGTCGATGAGCATAGCGTGAATGGCGCCAACCTGCTGCCTGGCATGACGGCTAATCTGGAGATTACAACCCAGGAGCGCATTGGCGTGCTGCTTGTGCCCAACAAGGCCATGAGCTTTGCCAACACCTTGCTGGCCTCTGGGCAGCTTGACCGCACGCAGGTGCGCTCGCTGCTGGCAAACGCGCTACAGCAGGCAGGCTCGCAGACGCCGCAGGGCACACCAGCCATTGTTGCCGAAATGGTGAATGGCGCGCTCACGCCCAAGGTCATCTTTACGGGCCTGACGGATGGCACCAACACCGAAGTCCTCTCTGGCCTGCAAAGCGGCGATCAGCTTGTGATCGGCCAGGTGGGAGGCACGGCAACACCATCTACGAGCAGCGGTGGCACTGGCGGCCTCGGTGGTGGTGGCGGCATCTTCAGCGGTGGTGGCGGCAGAGGTGGCGGTGGCGGCGGTGGCGGCAATGGGCCTTAACGCAGTGGAAAGCGGGTTTCAAGCATGAACACGCGAGAAGACCTCAACACTGCTGCGACTGACCCATTGCTTGCTCCTGATTCGCCAGAGGCGGAGCCGCCAGTGATTCTGGTGTCAAAGGTCAAGAAAGATTATCGCATGGGCCAGACGGTAGTGCATGCCCTGCGGGGAGTGTCGCTCCAGGTGTTTCCTGGCGAGTTTGTCGCCGTGATGGGGCCGTCGGGATCGGGCAAATCCACCTTTATGAACGTGGTGGGCTGCCTGGACCGGCCAACCGGCGGCGCCTATGTGCTGGATGGCATTCCCGTGCGGCAGATGAATCCCGATCAGCTTGCCGCCGTGCGCAATCGCAAGATTGGCTTTGTCTTCCAGAGCTTCAATCTGCTCTCGCGCGCCAGCGCCCTGAGCAATGTCATGCTGCCGCTGGTCTACGCGGGCATGCCTGCCAAAGAGCGGCGCAAACGCGCCCGGCGGGCGCTGGAGGCCGTCGGGCTGGGCCAGCGAATACACCATCGCCCGGTGGAGATGTCAGGCGGTCAGCAGCAGCGCGTGGCGATTGCCCGCGCGCTGGTGAATCGCCCGTCCATCTTGCTGGCCGATGAACCAACGGGCAATCTGGATAGCCGCACCAGCGTGGAGATTATGGCGATCTTGCAAGAACTGAACGAGCATGGCCTCACCATTGTGCTGGTGACGCATGAGCCAGACATCGCCGCCTATGCTAAACGCCACGTCGTCTTCCGGGATGGGGTCGTGGTGCGTGATACGTTGAATCTTGAGCCGCGTAACGCCAGGGAAGAGATGACGGCCCTGCTCTCTGGCGGAGACTTGGAGGTGTCGCATGGCTGATTCAGTGCAGAGATCGGTGCAGGCAGGGTCTCCAGGAGGCAGCCAGCCACCAGAGCCGTCCTCTAAAGCCACGCCCATCACCAAACCGCTGCCCGCCGCGCAATTGAACGGGTCTGGGCCGAATCATCAGGCAGCGACTTCTTGCTCCTCAGCGCCTGCTGCCCAGGGGCTGCCTCCCTTTGCTCCCAAGCGGCTGGTTCCCCTGGCGAACGGTATCAGCCAGCCGATGGCGCCTCGGCGGCCTGCTTCTGCTGCACGGAAGAAGCGAAGTAAAAAGTCGTCACATCGGAGCGGCGCTTCGTTCCTTCAGAGCGTTGCCAGCGCCCTTGAGGCGCTGAATACCAATCGGCTGCGCTCGCTGCTGACGACGTTGGGCATCATCATTGGCGTGGGCGCGGTGATCGTGATGATCTCGATCAGCCAGGGCACCAGCGCGGCAACCAGCAGCCGCCTGAGTACGCTGGGGCCAAATGTGCTGACGATTATCCCTGGCGCCCAACAAACTGGCGGAGTAAGCCAGGGAGCTGGTTCACGCCAGTCGCTCACCCAGGCTGACGCCGATGCCATTGCTAGCCAGGTGGCGAACGTCTCTGGTGTCAGCCCGATTGTAGGCGCGCAGGGGCAGATCATTTTCCAGAGCCAGAACTATCAGACCAGGGTTCAAGGGGTCTATCCCTCTTATCAGCAGATCGGCAACTGGCAGATGGCTGAAGGCTCATTTTTCACTGATGGCGACGAATCCCAGGGCAATGCCGTTGCAGTGATTGGGCAGACCATCGTCCAGAACCTCTTTACTCCCCTGGGAGTAGACCCACTGGGCCAGCAGATTCGCATCCGCAGTCAGCCCTTTACGGTCGTAGGGGTCCTGGCGACGAAAGGGGCCAGCGGGCTGGGCAACGCCGATGATGTCATCTATATCCCCTTCAGCACGACGATCCAGCGCCTGACCAATCAGCAATTCGTGAGCCAGATTGCCGTGCAGGCCACCAGCGCCGATACCGTCAATCAGGTCCAATCGGATACCCAGCAGTTGCTAGAGCAGCGCCACAACATTCCATCTGGTGGCACAGATGACTTCAGCATCCGCAACCAGAATCAGATCATTCAGACCGTGCAAGGGATCGCCACCACCCTCACCTTTTTGCTCGTGGGTGTGGCGGCGGTGTCGCTGGTTGTTGGCGGCATCGGCATTATGAATATAATGTTGGTGTCGGTGACGGAGCGCACCCGCGAGATTGGCATTCGCATGGCCGTGGGCGCGCGGAGGCGAGATATCCTCTCGCAGTTTTTGCTGGAGGCGACCTTCCTCAGCGGCGCGGGTGGGCTGATTGGCATTGGCATTGGGATCATCGTGTCGCTGGAGTTGAGTCATCTGGGGAACCTTCCAGGGTTGATCTCAGCTTTCTCAGTCATTCTGGCATTTGGTGTTGCCGCACTTGTAGGCATCCTCTTCGGATTGTATCCCGCGTGGCGCGCCTCGCGGCTAGACCCGATTACCGCACTGCGGGTGGAATGATGGCTGGCGAATTGATACTGATTATTGAAGATGAAGAGTCGATAGGCCGCCTCCTCCAGCTTAATCTGGAACAGGCAGGCTATCGCACTGTAGCTGCCCAGGATGGCATTACGGGCCTGGAATTGCACGCCCGCGAGCGCCCGCAAGTGGTGCTGCTGGACCTGATGCTGCCAGGGCTGGATGGTCTGGAAGTCTGCAAGCGAATTCGCTCCTGGGCCAGCACGCCGCTGCTCATGCTGACAGCACGGCAGGCGGAAGAAGATCGCATTCTGGGCCTGGAGTTAGGCGCGGATGATTATATTACCAAACCCTTCAGTCCGCGCGAGGTGGTGAGTCGGGTGCGTGCCGTGCTGCGGCGCGCCGGGCAAGGCGACGTGGCTGGCGCCGCGCCAGTAGGGGGTGCTTCGCCTGCCCCTGCCTCGCCAGATGAAGTGCTGCGCTATCCAGGGCTGATGGTCACGATTCCGGCGCGCCGGGTGGAAGTGGAAGGCCATGACGTGGAACTTACCCCCAAAGAGTTTGACCTGCTGGTGTTGATGGCACACGCGCCCGACCGTGTCTTCACCCGCGAGATGCTGCTCAGTCGGGTTTGGGGCTATGATTATCTCGGCGATGGGCGTACAGTGGATGTGCATATCGGCACGCTGCGCAAGAAGATCGAGCGCGACCCCGGCAATCCGCGTTATATTAAAACGATCTGGCGCGTTGGCTACAAGTTTCAGATTCCCGCCGCTGTAGAAAGCTCCTAGAAGAAAGAGCAGCCTGCTATGCTCAAAGTTGGCCGCCGCCCAAAACCGGACCAGGGGAGCGATGCGCCCTCCGAGAGATCTGCGCTAGCTGAGATGGCTACACAGCCGCTCAGGCTGAGCGAGGACGGGCGGAGCCTGCGTGGGCGCTCCTGGCGCTCTGGGCTCAAGGCGCGGCCTCAGCCGCAAGTCACTGGCTTACGGAGTTTGCGAACGAAGTTTGCGCTGGGCTATATCCTCGTGGCGCTCTTCGCCGTTGCGGCGATCACGCTCGCGGCAGTGGTTACGGTGGTGGTGAACTTTAACCATTTCCAGCACGATCAACTCAGCGCGCAGGCGGGTGATCTGGCGTCGCAGCTTGGCAGAAGCTACTCGACCAGTAATGACGATCTCAGGCAGGCGGCCTTTGCTGTCTTACCCTCTACGCGAGAGCGCCCATCCAGCACCCTCTGGCTGATGGATGCGCAGCGCCAGGTGATTCTGCATCCTCTGCCTGATCCGCGCGACCCAGGCTCCCAGGATTCCAGCCTCATTCAAGATGCGCTCATCCAGGCACAGCAGGGCCAGGAGATTCAGGGCGCCATTCCCGGTCAGGAGAGAATGTTTCTCTGGTTTGACCTGGAATCGCGCCCGTTTGTGGCCCTCCCTATCCACGCGGGCGGCCAGGCATCGGGGCAGGTGGTAGGATCGCTGGCTCTGGAAGTCATCAGGTTGAATGCTGGGACGCCCTTCTTTACCGATCAGGTCGTTCAGGTTCTCTTGTTGACGGTGTTGGGTACTGCCGTGATTGTGGCGCTGCTGGGGCTGCTGCTCGCGCGGGGCGTCACCCGGCCCCTGGCACAGTTGACCCAGGCCGCCACGCGGATGGCGGACGGCAAGTATCGCCAGCGAGTGCCTGTGCGCACCAAAGATGAGGTTGGGCGGCTGGCCGAGGCGTTCAATGAGATGGCCGCCGCGCTGGAGCGCGATATGGGCGAACTGCGCCACCAGGAGAGCTTGCGCCGCGAATTAGCAGCCAACGTTTCGCATGATCTGGCGACGCCGCTGACAGCGATTCAAGGCTTCACCGAGGCGCTGCTCGATGGTGTCATTCAGGATGAACGCCAGCGCGAAGAGACGCTGCGCGTGATTGGCAAAGAGGTGGTCCGCCTGCGGCGGCTCGTCGATGACCTCAGTCATCTCTCGCGAATGGAATCCCCCAGGCTGATGCTCGATCTAGCCCCGCTGAATCTTGCCAGCCTGGTTGATGAGACGCTGGCTGTCCTCCAGCCAGAGTTTGAGGCCAGGGGAGTCTCTGCACACAATCTGCTTGACTCACGGACTCCGCTGGTGCGCGCCGATACCGATAAGCTCACCCAGGTATTGCTGAACCTGCTGGATAACGCGCTGCGCTACACCCCCAGCGGTGGCTCGATCAGCGTCAGCGCGTTGGCAGAGGCTGGAAAACTGCGCGTGCTGGTCCGCGACACCGGCACAGGAATTGCACCTGAACATCTTCAGCGTATCTTTGATCGCTTTTATCGCGCCGATGTCTCGCGCAACATGGCGACGGGCGGCAGTGGTCTGGGTCTGGCGATTGTCAAGGCGATTATCGAGGCGCATGGTGGCACAGTAGGCGTAGAGAGTATAACGGGCAAAGGGACGTGTGTCTGGTTCACGCTGCCGCGAGCGAAGTAAGTAGCGCCAGCGAGAGGGTTACTCCTATGCGCGCGCAAGGTGATTCTTTGCCTGCTGAAGAGACGAGTCCAGGGACCAGGAAAAATCCTTCCCGCCGTCGGTTCAAGAGAATCATCATCCTCTCGCTCACTGCCTTTCTGCTCACCCTCATAGGCGCTGCCACGTATTCAGTCCTCAAATACTATCATGTCTATACCCTCCTGACGAGCAGCACCGGCAAAACGCTGCCCCCTGTTTCGACCAGCCAGAATATCCCCCAGCCGACTGCCCTGCCCAATGATTTGGCAGGGATCGATCATTTTAATCTGCTGCTGCTCGGCAGCGATAACGACGCGAAGTTTGGCAATGGCGCAGTGCTGACCCAGACGGATATTGTCGTGCGCATCGATGTGGCCCATCATCACATCACGATGGTGTCGATTCCCCGCGATATGTGGATTACGAGCGATGAGGGCCAGTGCTGCTTTAAGCTGGATGAAATCTCTGGCGCCGAGACGGATAACGCTCAGACCCCACTGGATGAGAAGTTGCACGGCTTTGCGCATACAGCGGCCACCATTGAGGCTGATTTTCACATCCCCATCGACGCCTATGCCTGGGTGGGGCTGGATGGCTTTGTGAAGGTCATCAACACGTTGGGCGGTGTGGATGTAGATGTCTTGCATCCGGTGGTCGATGACGCCTACCCCAATGATGTCTCTAATCCTGACAATCCCTATTCCTACACCCGTCTCTATATCCCGGCGGGACCGCAGCACCTCGATGGCGAGGAGGCGCTGGATTATGTACGCTCCCGGCATTCAGACCTCCAGGGCGATTTTGGGCGGTCCGCCCGTCAGCAATCAGTGCTGATTGCGCTGAAGAAGAAGTTAGATAGCTCGTCGATTCTGGACAACCTCGATGCGATTGCCAGTGACCTGCAAGGCAGCATCCTGACCAGCCTGAACATCGGCCAGGCCATTTCCCTTGCGCAATGGGCTAAGGGTCTCCAATCGACAGACATTACGCAGGTCGTCCTCAGCGCGCCATCCTATGGCTATCTGGATACGGTCGATGGCAAGTCCGTCGTTCAGCCCATCTGGCCCGCGATTAACCAGACGATCAGCCAGATTTTTTCGTGAGTGGGTGCTGGCGGTTAAAACCACGCCCACCGCGGCGGGCGCCCAGCACCCGCACTCTCGCTACGCTCGCGCGCCCGCGCCTGCGCGGACTCCCCATCCCAATCACGTCGGACCTTCGTCTCAGCCCGCGTAGGCGGGCTTCGTGGCCGAAGGCCACCAGGCGTGGTTTTAACCGCCAGTCATGAAAGTAACCCCGCGTCGTTGTAACAGCAGGAGGATGTCTTGCGTCTGAAGAGTGTGCTACAATATGTCGGAACTGCTTTTTGTAGGTACTCTTCCTCATAGCTGCTTCAAGATTGGTGCAGGATGATGGCCCCTTACCGCTCTCAAGACCCCTTTTCGCGCTTTTCTTCCAGAGGTCGGCTGGCGTTGGTGATGGCCTGTGTGGCGCTGCTGGGGGTTCTGCTAGCTGGCTGCGGCTCTGTCGCCTCTTCGGCGATCACGTCTGGCGCTGGCGCTTCCGGCGCAACTGCTACGCCTACGCAACGTCCCACGTATGTCTATGTAGCCATCGGCGCGTCGGAGACCTTTGGCTATGGCGCTGATCGTCCGTATACCCAGAGCTATCCGGCGGACCTTGGCGCGCATCTGCCAAATGGCGGTAAGGTGGACGATCTGGGTATGAACGGTTTCACGACCCATGACGCGCTCCTGGGCGAACTGCCGGAGGCGCTGGATGCCAACCCTGATCTTGTCACGGTCTGGCTGGGCTTCAATGATATTCTCCAGAACGTCTCGCTGGCTAAGTATCAACCTGATCTGGATACGATCCTGACGCAGTTAGCGACGAAGACGCACGCGCAGGTTGCCATTGCCAATCTTCCCGATCTCACGCTGCTGCCGTACTTCAATACCCATGACCCGACGACGCTCAAGGCCGAGGTGCAGCAGATGAATACGGTGATTGCGCAAGAAGCGGCGGCGCACCACGATATTCTGATTGACGTCTATGCGCATAGTGCGGAGTTAATCGGGCACCCTGAGTATATCAGCGGCGATGGGCTGCACCCCTCGACGCTGGGCTATCAGCAGATCGCCAATTTATTCTATCAAGTGCTTCACACGAACGGCGTCATCTAACGTGCAAACACTCTTTGGCGTGCCTCTCGATACCCTGATGCAGCGCCTGCTGGTCATCACGATTGCTGCGGCAGTTCTGGTGATCCTGCTGGCGCTGCGGCGGCCTATCCTGCTGAAGATCGGGCTGCGCAATGTGCCGCGTCGGCGTCTGCGCATGCTCCTGATTATCTTCGGGCTGATGCTGGCGACGACCTTTATCTCGGCGGCGCTGGCCGTTGGCGATACGATCAGCACGGCGGTGCGCTCAGTAGCCGTCTTCAACTATGGCCGCGTTGATGAGATTGTATCCGGTGGGCACGGCGATCTGGGTGTCTTTCCCCAGCGGACCTATTTCCACGTTGCGAGGGAACTGGCGAGTGATGCAGACGTGGCGGGCGTGGCTGCCGCGCTGCAAGAGGATGGCTTGCTGCTTGCGGATGAGACCTCGCGCCAGGTGCGTTCGCAGGTCACGGCGCTGGCGATCCCGCCAGGCGCAGAAAATAGCTTTGATGGCATGCGCGCCGCCAATGGCGCGCCACTTGCCAGCGTGGCGCTCAGCGGCCATGAGATTTATCTGAACCGCACGCTAGGCAGCCTGCTGAATGCCCAGCCTGGCGATACGATCTATGCCTATTCGGCGCGCTGGCCGGGGCAGCGCCAGGTCTTCACCGTGCGCGGCATCATCGATAAGTCTGGGCTGGTGGGGGACGCGCCCGCCTTTGTCTTGCCGCTGGCGACCCTCCAGGGCATTGAAAACACCCCCGGAAGCATTAACCGGATATTTATCGCCAACAGCGGCGATGGCCTGAGCGGCGTCAACCTGACCGATGGCATCACCGCGCGGCTCTATGAAATCTTGCCCTTTGACCAGAACCTCAATGTCAATGAGGTCAAGGAGAATGGCGTCCGTCTCTCGGAGATGGCCGACGATATTTTCACCCGCATCTTCACGCTGTTTGCGCTCTTTTCACTGGCAATAGGTGTCTTACTGATCTTTCTGATCTTTGTGCTGCTGGCGGCGGAGCGCCGCGCCGAAATGGGCGTCTCGCGGGCCATTGGCGTGCAGCGCGTGCAGCTTGTTTTGCTGTTCCTGTTTGAAGGCTCATTCTATGACCTGATCGCCTCGCTGATCGGCATCGCTATCGGTGTGGGCCTGGGCGTTGCCATTGTGGCCCTGCTCAGTCCGGTGCTGGCGCAGTCAGGTTTCCCGCTCAGTGTGCAGCTTCAGCCCAGCAGCCTGGTCATTGCCTATTGTCTGGGGGCGCTCTTCACGCTGGGGACGATTATTGCCTCCGCCTGGCTGATTAGCCGCATGACGATTGTGCAGGCCATGCGCAACCTGCCAGAGCTTCCGCGCCCGCCTCTGTCGCTGGGGCGCTTGCTGTTGAACATCCTGACGCGGCTTCTGGAGGCGCTGGGGTTGGGCGACGGCGCGGAGTCTCCCTGGCGCGCGGCCCTCGCGCTGCCTGGCGATGTGGCCCGGTTCTGCTGGGGTTTGATAACGCGCGGCATTGCGCCCTTTGTGATTGGCGCGCTGATCTTGCAGCAGGGCATTCAGACGTTGCAAATCTCTCTGTTCTCGCTGGGCCTCTCGCTGGCGATCATCGGTGTCGCGCTGCTCCTGCGCTGGGTCATCCTCTGGCTGCCAACCATCTATCGCGCCGTCGGGCCGACGCCGGGTGCCCGTCAGGACATGGTTCTGCGTTGGGAACGACGCTGCCGCGAGTGGGGCGACAGGGTAGCGGCGGCAGTTGCCGGATTGGGCTTGCTGCTCTATTGGGGCTTGCCCAATGACGCGCTGGCCTCGCTGGGTTTCCCGCGCTTCACCGGGGGCATCGAGGTCTTCTTCTTCTCAGGCGTGATGATGGTCTTTGGGGCCATTTGGGCGCTGGCTTTCAATGCTGATCTGCTGCTGCGCCCGCTGATCTGGCTGCTGCGCGGGCTGCGCAAAGTCGGCTTTATCCTGCATACGGCGCTGGTCTATCCGCTGCACTATCGCTTCCGCACGGGCGTCAATCTGGTGATGTTTACGCTGGTGATCTTCACGATGACGGTCATGGCCGTGATTAGCAATTCGGTCGCCAGTTCCTATGGCAGTGTGAGCAACTATACCGGCGGTTTTGATATTCAGGCGCGGCCCTTCTTCCAGGCCATCCCCGATATTCACACGGCGATTACCCACGCGCCCGGCGTCAATCCTAATGAGTTTGCCAGCGTCAGCACGCAAACACTGTCGGCTGTGGGGGTTATTCAGCTTTCCGCGCCGCATCCTTCCTGGAGCTACTATCCCATCAACGTGGAGGACGGCGCTTTTCTGAATGGCGTTGGCAATCATCTGGTGTCGCGCGCGCCCGGCTTTGCCAGTGACGCGGCGGTCTGGCAGGCGCTGCGCGATCACCCTGGCTACGCGCTGATCGATAGCCGGGCGCTGCTCCCACCGCCAGGCAGCCCCGCAAGTGAGTTTATTCCCTCGCTGGAGCCAGACCAGCTAGGCGTACTGAAGGCAGCCTATGCGGCGACGATTCAGCAGCTTGGTCCGCTGCCTGGCGATTATGATGATTTTCTCTATCGCTTCAGGGGCGCGCTGCGCGGCGATACGACCATCCCGGCCACGCCGGTCTGGATCAGCGACATCCGGGGCGGCCCGGCCACCAAAATCACGATCATTGGGGTGGTTGATAACACCGATGGGCAGCATTATGGCCTGGTCACATCGCCGCAGACCTTCGCGCCGGCTGAGGTTGGCCTGGGGCCGTTGCCGGTGGAAACGCAGAGCTATTATTTCCAGGTGCGCTCTGGCGTGGATGCGCACGCGGCGGCGCTGGCGCTTGGCTCGGCATTCCTCGACGATGGGCTGGAGACAACGGTGCTGGCGGATGTCGCCGTGAATGTGAATGGCACGCGCATCTTCATTGCCCAGGTCTTGCTGGGCGTCGTCGGGCTAACGCTCTTGCTGGGCGTGGCGGCGCTCGCCGTCACGGGCACTCGCGCCGTTGTGGAGCGCCGCCAGCAGATAGGCATGCTGCGCGCGCTGGGCTATCAACGCTGGGCTGTGCAGGTCAGCTTCTTGCTAGAGTTCCTGCTGGTGGGGGTGGTCGGCACACTGATTGGGCTGGCGCTGGGGCTGCTCTTGTGCCGCAATGTCTTTGCCGCAAACTTCTTTGAGCAATATCAGACGGGGCTTGGTTTCGTTGTACCCTGGGGCGAATTGGGCGTCATCACCGTTTGCGCCTTTGCTGCCTCGCTGCTGGCGGCATTCTTGCCCGCCTGGCAGGCCGGGCGCGTGGCTCCGGCTGATGCGCTGCGCTATGAGTAGTAAGGATGCGTGAGTGCTGATTATTCAAGCGACAGGTGTTCGCAAGGTGTATAACGCGGGAGCGGGGAACGTGGCCGCGCTGCGCGGCGTGGATTTTGCTGTTGAGCGCGGAGAGATGGTGGCGATTATGGGGCCGAGCGGCTGCGGCAAAACGACCTTGCTCAACTGCCTTTCCGGGCTGGACGAACCCACCAGCGGCGAGATCATCATCGCCGGAACTAACCTCAAAAGCCTCAGTGACCGCCAGCGTACTGAGTATCGCGCCCGCCAGATGGGCTTCATCTTCCAGAACTTCAATCTGCTGCCAGTGCTGAGCGCGGTGGAAAATGTGGAACTGCCCATGCTCGTTTCTGGCATGAGCGGGCGCAAGGCCAGAAAGCGCGCGCTGGAGATGCTGGAGATCGTGGGCCTGTCCGACCGGGCGCGCCATCGTCCCGCCGAGCTTTCTGGCGGCCAGCAGCAGCGCGTGACCGTTGCCCGCGCCCTGGTGAATACCCCTGCCATCGTCTGGGCCGACGAGCCAACTGGCAACCTCGATGGCGAATCCGCCGAAAGCGTGATGGACCTGCTCTGCAAGCTCAACCAGGAGCAAGGCCAGACGTTGGTCATTGTTACCCATGCCCCCGAAGTCGGCGCGCGCACTGGCCGCATCGTCAAGATGCGCGATGGGCTGATCCTCTAGCGCGCAGCCTATCTCCCCCAACTGAAAAATCGCCGCCGCAGCGGCAGCCCCTATTTTGGTATGGCGCTTGCTAGAGATTCCAGGGATTCTTGCCGCTAAATTACCTTGCTGGCGGGAGTCGAGCAACCGCTGACAGCAGAGCGACTGTTCAAGCAGATTTGGCTGTAACCAGAGTGACGAGTTGGCTGCTGAGGAGGGTGTGTACATGATCTCTCTCCCGTTGGAGCGTTTGCTGCGGATTGCCACCTGCCAGGCTGCGCCTGAGATACTGGTTGGCGCTTCGATGATGCAGGCCATCGCGGTTGCCCCCCCAACTGGCGGCGTCGATACCTGCCTGGCGGCGCGCATGGTGGCGAATAACCTCGCTGCCTTGCTGCGCGACGGCTGCTGGCAGCGCCGCCAGTTGGGGGCGCGCGCGCAGGTGGGCGAGATGCTGGGCATGCGCCTGCTGGTCTGGATGGATAGCTGCGATGACCAGCCGGGCATGGTGGCGCTCTGGGATGCGACCCGCGAGACGCCTTCTGGCAAGACCGCCTATGGGACGATACAGCCGCGACCAGTGCTGGTCGTCGGGCGCAATGGGCAGACAGGCGCGCATTTTGTCAAGCACTACAAGCCGGGCGATTGGCTGGAACGCTTGCAGCAGATTAGCTCCGAGGCGCGCCGCTCTCCTCCCTAGTTTCGGATGCCTGGGTAGTATAAATATCGCGGGCGCCTTCTGCTGTTCTGTGTCGTGACTGCTGCCGATGTTGTGACCGCTGCCCTGGTCGGATGTGAGGCGATTCGAGCGCCTGCCCACCACGTTCGAGATAGCATTCGAGGTCGGGTGGATGGATGCGCGCGCCGCCAAGGATGAAGATGAGGGTGCAGAAACCAAGTATCCCAACTATGATGCCGAAGATGACCCAGAAGACGGGGGCAGAGAGCCAGGAGAACGAAGACGACTGTGACCCAATAGTTCCCCTGGGGGGGCGGATGCCGCTCCTGGTGGTCAGATGACATGGACCTTTTCTTTCCAGCCAGGGCAGCGCGTGGTTCTGGAGAGCAGGCAGGCGTCTGCCCTGGTTCGGCGAGACGGTTCTGCTGGTGCGAACCGATAGCAAACAGCGTATCTGGGCGTCGTTCGCGCCCGGATACGCTGTTTTTGGCATGTGATGTGCCAGAGGATATGGCAACCATGCGCCAGTTCGGTTGGTAATGAAGGGCTAGCCCTCCGCGTTGATCTGAAG
>JBJKSJ010000031.1:0-8144 GCA_046704085.1 Ktedonobacterales bacterium
CCTATGGTCGTCGCTGGCTGCTCTGCGACGACGAGACATAAGCGCTGCGCGTTGGATGCGCCAGAGCGGGCGGGGAAGGCGGCAAAAAAAGAGGAGCCTGCTTCACAGGCTCCATGTGATCCTTTGCCCTGACGCGGCGCCAGGACGGTGGTTTAGCGTGCCGCGCCGATCAATTCTCGGCGATGCTCCGCGAGGAAACGGTGCAGCGTTCTGGCCTCCGTCTCAACCATCACAGGCGATGGCTGCTCCGGCGCTTCGTCGCGTGCCACCAGTTCGTACAGATCCCCAACGCTGTAGTGCAGGTTCATCTGCCCTCCAGCGCCGTTCTTCCCTTCGATGATTAATCCGTCGTCATCTTCGCGGATGGCAAACCTCTTTACGCCGGATTCATCCAGCACCCGGCCAACAGCGCTCAAGATGCCTTCGTAGGTGAACGTAGTTCGCATGACCCCTCCCTGACTGGCTTGGGCAACATTTTATTCACATGGACGCCAATGTCCATTGTGTACAAGAGATAGAATGTTTTCCGCCCCCCGATAGAAAAGTGTACCATAGCGAAGGCTGCTGGTCAAGGGGAATCAGCGTTTTTGCTCATTTTGCCTGAAATGCAGGAAGGTCAATCGCGCATCCACGCGGCTCACCCGCCCAGGATCACGTCGCCGCAGGTATCGCAGGCGAAGACGGCATGGGCTATGATAGTTCCGCGCAGATAGCCTACCGTGCGCAAGCCGCCATCCAGGCAGCGCAGACAGGGCCGCACA
Organism: Ktedonobacterales bacterium; assembly: GCA_046704085.1. GTDB lineage: Bacteria > Chloroflexota > Ktedonobacteria > Ktedonobacterales > DATBGS01 > DATBHW01. The sequence continues at coordinate 762 of JBJKSJ010000031.1, forward strand.
GGCACCACGTCGGCTTCGGCCACCGGCTGAAAGTTTGCCGCTGACATCACCCGATGTAATTTGCGCGATTCCCGGCCCAGCACAGCGGCCAACGCCTGAGAACCCATCTCGACCTCATCTGCATTCTTTTCGCTCACGCGCGTCTCTCCCCTATAGCAGGCGGCGTTTCCTGCGGTCCATCTTTTTCGTTGCCCCCCGACTGCATGAGTCGTGCCAGCGGCGATTTTCTTGCATTTCCGCATATGCCGGGGTCAGAAAGAACATTTGTTTCAGGGAGGGCATGGAGAGCAGCTTCCAATTGCAACTACTTGCAATTGCAATCTTGACTTTTTGGGAATGATCCGGTAATCTCTTTTAAGTGAGTTGCGTGTATATCTCGTCTAGATACTGCTTCTGGGTGGAGATGACCAGAGCCTGACAGGGAACTGCGCGCGTCGCCAGGGGCTATGCAACTATGGGAGGTAACGCATGTTTGCAAACTTCAGACGGGTGTTGAATGATAGCACTCCTGGCCTGCGGCCCAAGGTGATCGGGATTTACTCCGCGCTCCTGACCCTTAATATTGCCCTCTGGGCGTTGACCATCCTGGCGTCATTCCAATACACGCTCTTGCTCCCTGTTGCGGCGGCAGCCTACGGTTTTGGCCTGCGCCACGCGGTAGACGCCGATCATATCTCCGCTATCGATAACGTGACGCGCAAGTTGATGCAGGAGAAAAAGAAGCCTGTTGCGGTGGGTTTTTTCTTCTCGCTCGGCCATTCGACGGTGGTCTTCATCATGGCGGCGTTGATCGCCGCTGGCTCGGCCTTCGTTTCGAGCAACCTCGCCAACGATAACTCGCCGCTGAAGACCTACGGCGGCCTGATTGGCACTGGCGTCTCGGCGTTCTTTCTCTTCGCCATTGCCGCGATCAACCTGATCATTCTGGCGCAGGTCTTTCGCACCTTCCGCCATGCCACTCGCGGCGACGGCTACAACGAGGCAGAGATCGATGATTATCTGAACAAGCGCGGCTTTTTTGCGCGCATCTTCCGCCCGCTCTTCAAGACGATTGATGCCAGTTGGAAGATGTATCCGGTGGGTTTCCTCTTTGGCCTGGGCTTTGACACCGCGACTGAAATTGCGCTGCTGGCCTCCGCTGGCGCGTTTGCCACGCAGCATGTGCCGTTTTATGTGGTGCTGCTGCTGCCCCTGCTCTTCACCGCAGGCATGAGCCTGGCTGATACGACCGATGGCGTCTTGATGCTGGGCGCGTATGGCTGGGCCTTTGTCAAGCCGATTCGCAAGCTCTTCTACAATATGTCGATTACGCTGATCTCTGTGCTGGTGGCGCTGGTGGTTGGGGCGCTGGAGACGCTGAGCATTATCAGCACCCAACTGAATCTCTCCGGGGTCTTCTGGAATTTCACCAGCAACCTGAACAACAACTTTGGCGCGGTCGGCGCGGCGATCATCCTGATCATGCTGCTCAGTTGGGGCATCTCGACGCTGGTCTATCGCGTCAAGAAATACGATGACCTGGAGGTCATCCAGTCCGCTTCTTCCGGCGCGCCCGCGGGCGACTGAGGCAAGGGGGTGGGCAAGCCCTGCTGTCTGTGCCATTGTCGGGCATGCTATAATGCCCGCGTAAGGCGTCACGCGCAGCGCCTGGCGCTCATCTGCTTCCGGCACTTTCTCTCTTGTCTGGGTGAGCATGAGCAAATGGATCGCGGCGTTGATTCAGCCGCTCTCGATTATCAGCATGAGCCTGGCCTGGCTCTTCTGCCTGGGTTGTCTGGTCGATGCGGGCGCGGTGTTCTATGGGCACGCGCCGTTCTTTCTGGCGGCTGGCTGGATGGCCGGGGGTCTCTTTGGCCTTCAGGCCGGGTGCGTGATGCTGCTGGAGTTCGATCATTGGCGCTCGTACTATGGCGTCGGCGCGCTGCTGCGTGAAGTGGGCGCGCTGCTGCTGGTTGGCCTGATGGCCTGGCTGATCGCCTGGCTCTGGGCGCTGCTCACTGGCGGCGCCGCTTTCTCCTGGTCGCCCGGCTTCTGGCTGCTGGCGCTGCTCGTGCTGGTCGCGCCGTATCTGTCGGCGCAGGGCGCCTATCTGCTGCTGGGCGAGCCGCTCAACTTTCAGCGTTACCTGCGGCGCTACTATCAGCGCCAGTGGACGGAGATTGGGCGCACCTTTGAGCCGCTGGTCAAGCGCCGTCCTGGCGCGCTGCGCCCGCAACTGATCCTGGCGGCGGCGTATTTCAACCTGCGGCAGTTTGAGCGCGCCCGCAGTCTCTATCAGCGGCTGCTGGAGCGCGATCCGCACGCGCCGGGGGCGTGGCAGGGTCTGGCCGAACTCGACTTTACGCGCGGCGCGTGGGAAGATGCTGTCGGCCACTATGAGCAGGCGCTGCCCCATGCTTCTTTCCAGCGGCGCGGCTTCATCCATGTGGGACTGGGCATCGCCTGCTATAAACTGGGCCGCTCGGACCAGGCGGTCAGCCACCTCAAAAAGGCGCTGAGCTATCCGCTCAGCGCCACCTGGCGGCCCATCGCTGCTTACGCGCTGATGCGCGCCGCCCGCGACAGCGGCGACACGCGTACCGCCGAGCGTGCCCTGCAAAGCCTGGCGCTGCGCCGCCGGGCGCGCAAGCAGTTCATGGACTACTGGCAGGCGGTCCTCACTGCCAGTGCCAGTCCGCTGAACAGCGACTATCGCGCCGCCGTCAACCTCATCGATCAACTCAGTTGGGATGGCTAGCGCAGCCCAGAACGGTGGTAGCTGATGATCCATCTTCAGGCGGTGCAGGTGAGCGCCATCAAGCCTGCCAGGGCTGGCGCCTTTCCTTTCAATGTCCCCGCAATTGCCTCGCTGGCAGGCTCTCGGCTGGCCTTCCCCTCTGAAGTCACCTTTCTGATCGGCGAGAACGGCTCTGGCAAATCGACGCTGTTAGAGAGCCTGGCCTGCGCTATCGGCTCCATCACCGTTGGCAGCGCGCAGGCCGAACACGACGCCTCGCTGCAAGAGGTGCGCGGGCTGGCAAAGCTGATGCGGCTGGAGTGGAGCAAGAAGACCCGGCGCGGCTTCTTCATGCGCTCGGAGGACTTTTTTGGCTATGCCCGCCAGATGAAACAGATCCGCGAATCGCTGGAACACGACCTGCGCGAGATCGACGCCGATAGCAGCCTTTCGCCAACGGCGCGGGCCTATGGCAAACTGCCCTACGCCCGCGAGATCGCCGATCTGCAACGCCGCTACGGCGCGAGCCTGGACGCCTCCTCGCATGGGGAGAGCTTCTTTACGCTCTTTCAGTCGCGCTTCGTTCCCGACGGCCTCTATCTGCTCGATGAACCGGAGGCGCCGCTTTCGCCAATGCGCCAACTCGCGCTGATCGCGCTGCTCAAGACGATGGTTGCCGAGCGCAACGCGCAGTTCATCATCGCCACGCACTCGCCTATCCTGATGGCCTTCCCCCATGCCACGATCTACAGCTTTGATGCTGGCAAGATTCACCCGCTTGCCTACGAGGAGACTGAACACGTTGCCCTCACCAGAGACTTTCTGAACAATCCCCAGCGTTTCTTGCAGCACCTGTAGTTCGTCAAGAACCCCCTTCCCTTCAGGGCTGTCTTTTACCCACATCTCTGCTAAGATAGGGGCAAAAGGGAGTGGTTGATGGAAACGACTCAGTTGCTGCACCCTGACCAATGGGCAGAGTACACCTTTGGGCAAGCCCCCTTGGGCGATCAACGTCGCACTCGGCGCGCGGTCAAGATCGCTTGTGCGATGGCCCGTGATCCGGCAGCCTCGCTGCCCAAGCAACAACGCACCTGGAAAGACCTGAAAGCCGTGTACCGATTGCTTAATGAACCAGAGGTCACCTTTGAAGCGCTGATGCAGCCCCATTGGCAGCAGACGCGGGCCTGTCTGCCAGAAGAAGAGGTTGTGCTCTTGGTGCAGGACACGACGGAAATCGATCTGTCCGCGCACGCCCGCATGACGGGCCTGGGGCAGATCGGCAACGCCAAAGGTCGTGGCTTCTTGCTTCAGACCGTGCTGGCGGTTGCCCCAAAGAGGCAAGCCGTTCTGGGCTGTTTGGCGCAACCCCCCTTTCTCCGCATTCCTGCTCCGGCCCACGAGCAGCGCTATCAGCGCCGCCACCGGGAACACCGCGAAACGGATGTGTGGAGGCAGATGGTCGAACAAATCGGCACCCCTGCCTCCTCCAGTCTCCTGGTGCATGTGGGGGATCGCGGCGCGGACATGCTGCCCTTCATGCGGCGCTGCCTGGCGACTCACACCCACTTTCTGGTCCGCGCCGCCCAGAATCGCCGGGTGCAGGTCGAAGAACAAACCATCGGCCACCTGCTGGACCGGGTGCGCACCTGGCCGAGCCAGGGCCAGCGCCCCTTTGACGTGCCCGCCAGTCATGGACACCAGGCCAGACAGACGACGCTCCAGATCAACTGTGGGAAAGCCACCCTGCTGCCGCCCTGGAATGATCCGCGTGGGAGCAATGACCCTCTGCCTGTCTGGGTGGTGCGCGTCTGGGAAACCGCGCCGCCCACGGGCGAGGAAGCGCTTGAATGGATTTTGCTGACCTCCCTGGAAACCGAGACGTGTGAACACGCCTGGCAGTGCGTGGACTGGTATCGCTGTCGGTGGATCGTGCAAGAGTATCATCAGTGCCTCAAAACCGGCTGCCGCCTCGAGGAGCGCCATGTCCAGACCATTGAGCGGTTGATCCGGCTGTTGGGGCTGCTCTCGCCCATCGCGGTGCGGTTGCTGCAACTGCGTGATCTGGTGCGCCTGGCCCCAGATGCGGCGGCTGCGCAGATGATTGAACCGGAAGTGTGCGCGCTCGTCGCGGCTCGTGCCTCGCTTCCACCAGAGCAGTTGACCGTCGCGCGGTTCTGGCAAGAAGTCGCGCGGCTGGGCGGGTATCTGGGACGACGACGGGATGGGCCGCCAGGCTGGAAAACCCTCTGGAGAGGGTGGTTGCACCTGCAAACGATGCTGGAGGGCATTCATCTAGCGGCTCACCTCCGTTTGTAAGATGTGGGTAAAAGACAGGTCTCAAGACAAGGGGCTTCCGCCGCGCAATCTCTGTGATGTGGTATAACGTGATTCCCTTGGTTCCGGGCGGCTCTTGACAGGGGCGCGCGTATCAGGTATACTGATATAGAACAAAAGTTCTAAACGGCCTGCTGGCCGGGGAAATTGCTGCTGGGCAAAGAGAGGAAAACGCATGCTCAAGATGGGGTTGCTCTGGTTTGATGATGATAGCAAACGCGCGCTTACGGTGAAGCTGGATGAGGCCGCCGAACGCTATGAGGAGCGTTTTGGCGTGCGGCCAACGCTGGTGCATCTGAATCCGGCGCAGGCCGAAGGGGTCAATCATCGGCGGCTGCGCGTGTGGGGTGATCCGGGCCTGCGGCGCAATTATTTTTTGATCGGCATCGATGAGGCCGACGCGCCTGCTGGCGCCAGCCCGGTCAGTCTGGCGGTTTCAGCGGAGGAGGGGCCGTCGCCTCGGCGGCGCGCCGCGCCGCGCCGTGTCCCTTCTCTGGCAGACGTGAGCAAGCGCCATCCCCGCGCCCGCCGCCGGGTCTCCTAGCCGCGTCGGTCAGAAAGAGGGCCGACGGCTGAAGGCCACGCCTGGAGGCTGCGCCCGCGCCACCAAGCCCACCTGCGTGGGCTAAGACGAAGACAGGACGTTTTGACCGATGCTCTAGCCGCGCCGGACGAGGACGGCGCTTGCCAGGCCATAGTTCAGCATGGCAAGGTCGTAGCGGCCCTGCGCGTTGTAAATGGCCGCCAGATAGTTATAGGTGGTTGCCAGGCCACCGGCATTGTTGAGTCGCTGCCAGATTTCAAGCGCGGCGCGGTGTTCGGCCAGGGCGTCGTCATACTGGCCCTGGTGGTAGCGGGCCGCGCCAAGGTTGCTATAGGTCAGGGCAATCGCCACCAGATCGTTCACCTGGCGATACAGTTCCAATGCCTGCCGAAAACGCGCGATGGCCTGGTCATAGTTGCCCTCGCGGTAGTATGCCTCACCGAGCCTGCTATAGACGGCGGCAGCGCCAGGCGAATCGCCGACTTCCTTAAAAAGCGCCAGGGCGCGCTCATAGGCGACAATGGCCTCAGCGTGATTTTTGAGGTCGCTCTGGGCCTGGCCGGTGCGCAGATACGCCGCCGCCAGGGCCAGCGAGTCTTTCAGTTCTTCAGCGAGTTCCTGACAGCGCAGGTTATGCTCCAGCGCCTCCTGGGGATGTCCAGCCTCTAGCAGCGCCACTGCCAGGCTGGTGTGGCTGGTCAAGATGCTTGTTTTGTCGCCGCGTTGCTCGCTCTCAGCCAGCGCCTGGCGCAGCATACGGATGGCAATATCGTTTTGTGCCTCTGGCGAATCTCCGCCGCTGCTCTGACCTTGCGACGAGTACGGGTCGCGTGGGCCGCGCGGGCCTTGCGAGCCAGCGCCCCCGCCGCCACCTGAAGAGCCGCGTCGTCCGCGTCGTCCGCCAGGGCCACCAGAACCGGGTTGAAACTGCGAGGCAGACATAATCGATAATCCTTCCTCAAATAGAAGCGCGTTGTGGGACGTTCCTTGAAAACAGATCAAGAAGCTATCCTTTCCTCTTCAAGTGTAACACTGCTGCTGGTGGGATGCAATACAAGCGGAGAGTCCCCACAAAGTCCTACCCAGGCGTTATCTGCGTTTAGAGGGCTGGAGGGGTGTGCTATACTGGTGCAGATCAGATCAAGGCAGATTCGTATGGGGGGTGATTGCTATGGGAAATCCCGCGCAGCAGGCGCTGGTTGCCGTTTTTGAGCGCGATGAATCGCTGGCTGGGACGCTGCTCAGCCAACTGCGCGCGCATGGGTACGAGTGTCGCTCAGCGCGCCTGCCGGTCGAAGTATTTGATCTGATTGCCCGCTATCCGGTAAAATTAGTGCTGGTGAATCTGGGCCAGGCGGCCACTGGTCGGCGTGAGTTCTGGGTGGCGCTGGATGCGCAGCGCCTGGGGCGGGGGGTGCAGGTGATCACCTATCGTTTTGTCTCGCCCGGTGTCGAACCCGATCTCTCTGATGGCGGCGGGCGCGCCGATGTCGAGATTCGGGGCGCGCAGGGTTTCGGCGCGCTCTTGGAGGCCGTTCGGGCAAAGCTGCCGCTGGCCCCGCCGCCGGATTCCAGCTTTCTGGTGGGGTCTGGCGTGCATTCCTGGCCGCGTGTGAACGGCCAGCCCCCCCCAGCAGCCCAACCTGCCGGGCCGCCAGCGACCCGTCCGGCAGAATATGGGGCGCGGCAACCTATTGCTGGAATGTTGAACTTGAACGCGGGGGCAATAGCCGGGCAGCCGCCTGATTTTGGGCCCGTGCCTGGCGCGCCTGGCGCGCCGGTAATGTAT
>JBJKSJ010000032.1:0-4023 GCA_046704085.1 Ktedonobacterales bacterium
GGGGCGGCAAACACACGGGCCCGGGGGGGGGGCTGCAAACCGGTGGGGGGGGGGGCTAAAAACCCCGCGGGAGGTTGGCCCCCCCCCGCGCACGTCTTCCTGGTGCTTTTTCGTGGAAGCAGACTCCTCTGCTGTGCTTCCCTGTTGTTCCTGTCCGCTACAGGATCATCCGCAGGAAGCTCTGCGTGCGCTCGTGGCCTGGGTTGTTGAAGATGTCGTTGGGCGGGCCTTCCTCGATAATGTCCCCGTGATCCATGAAGACCACACGGTCGGCCACTTCGCGCGCAAAGCCCATTTCGTGCGTGACGACGACCATTGTCATGCCCTCTTCTGCAAGCTGGCGCATCACTTTGAGTACTTCGCCGACGAGTTCGGGGTCCAGGGCCGAGGTGGCCTCGTCGAAGAGCATCAGCTTGGGATTCATCGCCAGCGCGCGGGCAATTGCCACGCGCTGCTGCTGTCCGCCGGAGAGCGCGTTGGGATAGTTGTTGACCTTATCAGCTAACCCTACCTTACTGAGCAACGCATGGGCGCGCTCGATAGCCTGCGCTCTGGGGATGCGCAGCACTCTGGTGGGCGCTTCGATCACGTTTTCCAGGGCTGTTAGATGCGGGAAGAGGTTGAAGCGCTGGAAGACCATACCGATCTGCGCACGCATGCGGGCGATATTGCGCTCGTTATCTTCGATAATCTTCCCGCCTTTCTCTTCGCGGTAGCCGACAAGCTGCCCATCAACAAAGATGCGCCCGCCCTGAATCTTTTCCAGATGATTGATGCAGCGCAGGAAGGTCGTCTTCCCGGAGCCGCTGGGGCCGATGATGACGATTTTTTCGCCGCGCTGCACAGTCATGCTGACGCTGCGCAGCACTTCCGTGCTGCCGAAGCGTTTATGCACCTCTTCGGCCTGCACCATTGGCACGCCCGGATGCTGGACAATGGCCTCCGGGCTAACCAACGGCGCCTCCTGATCGGTTGTTACCAGCGGTGTCTGCTGGATGGTGTCGGCGTTGGCCTCAGATCGCTCTGAGAAAGGCGCATCGAGCGTATGGTCTGGCTCATCTGAACTGGTGTGTGCAAATGGGACATCTTCCATCGGGCGTTTCCTCCTGGTTCTTTGGGGCTGGCTAGGACAAGAGATGGCGCCCTTCCCTACGCCGCAGCCGCCGGACGAGCGCGCACGCCGGTCAGCCGCTGCCACCAGGGCGGCTGAATGATTTTGACCTGTTTCGATGCGTTGAAGGCTTGCTCTAGCCGCCGCTGGACAAGGCTCCAGAGGGTCGTCAGGAAGAGATACCAGACACAGGCGACGAAGTATAACTCCAGGTTGGCGAAGAGCGACGCGGCAAATTGCTCGGCAGTGCCAAACAATTCAAGCAGCGAGATGACCGCCGCCAGCGAGGTGTTTTTCATCATGCTATTAAATTCGTTGCCCAGCGGCGGGATAATCACGCGGAATGCCTGAGGTAAGACAATGCGGCGCATGGCCTGGCCGTAGGTCATCCCTAGCGATTTCGCGGCTTCCATCTGCCCGCTATCGACCGAACTGATGCCCGCGCGGATAATTTCCGCCATATAGGCGCCTTCGTTGAGCGAGAGCGCCAGGAAGGCAGCGGTAAACGAATCGACGGTGAGGTGGAAGAAAGGGAAGACGTTGTAGATGATGATGATTTGCACCAGCAATGGCGTGCCCCGAAACAGCCAGATGTAAATATCGGCGAAGGCGCGCAGCGGCAAGAGGAACCCTTTAATAATCCTGTCAAACGGTGGCGAGGCCGTAACGACAAAACGCGGATCTTTGAACAGGGCCAGAAATAGACCAATAATACTGCCTGTCATCTGGGAGATCACGGCCAGGAGCAACGTCAGCCAGACCCCCTTGAGGATGTAGGGGTTGAAGAGGTACTGGCCGACGATGTTCCATTGGAAGTTTCCGCCCAGGGTGAAGATGTAGGTGATGAAGTTCCAGATTTGTTGGAATATATTCACATCGCCTCCCGTGCAAGTGAAGCGGCATGAGCCTCTTGGGGAAACCCCCAGGCAGCGTAGCGCGTTATCTACACTGCCTGGGGGTTGGGTCCCGTGCTACAGGATCAGCCCAAAGAGCCTACAGGGCTGCTACGAACACACAAACTGATTGGCTGGAAGCGCGCCAGTTTGCTGGCCCCACTGTTGCAGGATGCTCGCATACTTACCATCTTGCTGCATGCTGCACAGGGCCTTCTTGACCGCCTTCTCCAGATTGGGATTGTCTTTGCGCAGGACAATGCCTTCGGGAGATGGGGCGACGGTAATCGGGCCTTGTTCCACTTTGCCAGGGTTCTTGGTGACGTAGTAGCCTGTCACTGGCGAATCCTGGTAGGTGGCGACAGCGCGGCCATTGAGCAACTGCGTAATGACATCATCCTGCGAGGTGAAGCTGAGAATGTTGATGTTATTGGAGGCGCATGTGCCGCCCGCTGCATTCTTCGCGTTCAACTCGTCAAGTTCGACGGTAGCCTTCTCAACGGCAACGGTCTTGCCGCAGAGATCATCGAGCGATTGAATGTTCTCAGGGTTGCCCGGAGCTACCAGCAGCGACTCGCCTGCCTGGAAGTAGGGCACCATGTCCACTTGCTTCTGGCGATCAGTCGTGATCGAGAAGGCCGAGATCGAGAGATCGTAGCGCTGATGCCCCAGCGGGGGCGTCGTCAGGCCGGTAATGATACTGTCGAAGTTGGTTGGCAAAATGACGGTACTGCCCAGGCAGATGCGCTTGCCAATCTCCCGAATGATATCCAGGTCAAAGCCAATATAGCTGCTGGGATTGTTGGGGTCTTGGAACTCCTGCGGCGGATAGGTGGTGTCGCTGGCGACGGTAAGCTGGTTGTTAATCACCAGATTGAACTGGGAAGGGTTGAAGCTCGTTCCGCCAACTGTACAATTGTTGCTGTTGCCGCCACTGCTGGTGGAATTCGTACCACAGGCAGCTAGCAATGATGAAACGATCAGTGCCAGGGAGAGGAAAGATGCGATGACGCCAAAACGTCGGGCATAAATCTGTGCAGGCATTTGCTGCACCTCCTTACCAGGCTATTGGTGTTAGGTGGCTGTTCGTTGCCTTATTGGGGTGGTAGGAGTGTAGCATAGACCAGACAAAAAAGCAATCAAGGCTCAGGTTCTTCCCGATCTTCGGCGCTGCCAGAGTCAATCGTCGCACCCGGCGTGAGCAGGGGGTCTTCGCCCCAGGCCGGTGGGCCACCATCTTCCACCGAAAGGTTCGCGGGGATGTCGGGCGCGGCGCCCAGAAACTCGCCTTCGGCGCGGCTGGGGGCGATCCTGGCGGCGCGCAAGACTTCTTCGGGCGCGCCGAAGCGCTTGCTATCGGGCAGGCGCAGATAGACTTCCTGGGGAAAGTCGGGATAGGCTGCCTTGATGTCGTTGCGCGTCAGGCCGTGTGCCCAATCAAGCTGCGCCAGGCGCCCGATCATCGCCATGAGTTTGTCTGGGTGCATCTGCGGTTGATTCTGCATGGTATGCGCTCCTATTCTGCTCTAAGAATTGCAGGAATTGCCTACCGGGCAGAGCCGCAAGAAGTATACCTCTGCAACGTGAAGCGGGTTTGAGGTGGTATGCCTCCTCGACCCCGCTTCACGCTCCTGATGTTCAGATGGCACACTTACCCTTTGGTCGCCAGCATCCGATCAAGCGCGATGCGTGCCCAGTGGGCTGTCTCGTCATCGACCTTGACCTGATTGATAACCTGCCCATCCAGCAGCGCCACCAGTACCCAGGCCAGATAGGCCGGGTGGATGCGATACATCGTGGCGCATGGGCAGATTACCGGATCGAGGCAGAAGATGGTCTGCTCTGGATGTTCGGCGGCCAGCCGATGCACCAGATTGATCTCGGTGCCAACGGCCCAGTGTGTGCCTGCTGGCGCTTTTTCGATCTGCTGAATGATGTATTCGGTTGAGCCGTTCAGGTCAGCGGCATCAACGACCTCGCGGCGGCACTCTGGATGGACGATGACTTTGATGCCAGGAT
>JBJKSJ010000033.1:0-10246 GCA_046704085.1 Ktedonobacterales bacterium
GCCTCCGTGCTGGCGGCTCTGGCGCGTCAGTCCCTATGGGACTTCCTGGCGGCACGCCCTTAGCGGCCATTTTAATGGCCGACGGGGTGGGGCTGATCTAAAAATGAAACCTCGTTATTCGCCGCCGCCTTGTGTCAAGGCGACTTCAGGATTCGACATCACCCGCCCTGGCGCTCAGACCCGCCAGGTGATCGGCGGCGCGCGTCGTCTCTGGCAGGCGATAGCCCCGCACGCAGCGCAGAACCACCTCAACCGCCGTTGGCAAGTCAATCTTGTGGCCGACGGAGACAAAGAGCGGATTCGTTCCTGGTCGGCTGCGCACCACCATGCCAATCGTCTCGCCCTCGTCCAGCAGCGGCGCGCAATCGCCCTTGTTCGGGCCAGGCGCTTCATACGTCCCGATGAAGCGGGTCTTGGCGCAGCCAATGCTGGGCCGGTCTAGATAGACGCCCAGATGGCAGGCCAGCCCAAAGCGCCGGGGATGCGCGTAGCCCTGCCCATCGAAGATCAGCAGATCGGGCTGCGTCTTCAGCTTTTCCAGCGCATCCAGCACCACCGGCCCCTCCCGAAACGAGAGCAGCCCCGGCACATACGGAAAGACGCTCTCGCGTCTCGCCGTCGCCTGAGCGATCATCTCCAGGTCTGGGAATGAAAACACGACCACCGCTGCCTGCCCCACATCCCCATACGAAGCGTCAATGCCCGCCACTGTCCGCACCTGATCAAGCGCGAAACTGTTGGTCATCTGAACGAGCGAGCGCAGCCGCTCCTGAATGGCAATGGCCTCTTCAACCGAAACATCCCAGGGGTGCATAGAGACAGCCCATCCTTATCGCTCAGGGATAAGCCGCATATAGTCATCGTGATTGCCAATCCAAATCCACCTCATCTCTCCACCTTTGCGGTAGCCCAGGACTCGGTACTCATCGTTGATGCGCACAGACCAAAGACCTGTGCGTTTGTTGACTAACTCAAAGTTGAGGCTAGGATGAGAGGGGTCTTGGGTGAATTGCTCATATGCTTTGTAGACTTGCCGCTGGATTTCTGGCGGCAGCTTATAAAACAATTTCCAGAAATTCGCGCCCGCATGGGACTTCATCCCTCACCTCGCGGCTTGGGAAAGGGCAGAGGCTCCTCTTGTTCCGCCTGGGCAATCAATGCCTCAATTGCTGTATCAAAGCGTGGATCACCCAACGCTGCTTTCCAGCGCGCGTCGTTGATGATGCGCTCGATCTCTGCCGCGAGCGCATCTTGCGCCTGTTCGGGAAGCTCTTCTGCCCTGGATACAGCCGCCTTGAGTCGTTCTGTGATCATACTCGCTCACCCCTTTCGCGCCTGTTCGCTTATTATGAAGGATACCATGAGAAGGGTGTTTCTTGAGTATATCATAGGAGAGCGCGTCGTTATTCCCCAACCTGCTCTAGAAGGACTATCGCCCGCTCGCCGAAGCCTCCAAATCGCTGGAGCCGCTGCCCGCTGAGGAGGAGATTATCGAGGCGGTGCGCAAAGGGCGGCGGCCCATTGATTGGAAGGTGTTAGGGGAAGAGTTAAGAGGCTCGTCCCTCTTGCTCTGCCCTCCCTTATAATCCATGCTTCTTGAACTCTTTGTGGACAGCCGTTTTGACGTCTGATCGTAGTTCTGCTCTCTTTGCTTCTTTGGCCTCGTCCTTGAGAAAACCTCCCGCGCCGCCTATAAAACCGCTGAAGATGAGAATAAAGATGCCAATAGTTAAGGAGGCAATAATGGCTCCAGGGTCTGCTTTCCTGGTGAAATCAACTTTTCTCTGGAAACACTCACCTCTGGTGTTTCTTGCCCCTGCTTTGCAGTCCTTACATGCAGTATAGCGGCTATATCGATTAAAAGCAAGGCAAGCCATTGTTTTTTGTCTTTGGAGTGTCGATTAAAAATTTTATAGAAGTTTACGAAGCAATGGGACCATTCTGGAGAGTTTCTGGCAAAAAGCGACAAAAGCTGAGTAGAACCTTGAGATCGATGTAAAACGCGCCCGGTAGCAACGCTACCGGGCGCGTTTTACGTTGGCCTGTGCAAGCCTGCTATCGAGTTCCTGCCGCCTCGGCCTTTGGCTCTGCGCTGGTCGGGGCCGCAGCGACGGCGGGCACAGCAGCAGTATCCTCATCCTCGTTGTCCTGGTGCGGCGGGCGGAAGCCCAGGCGACGCTTCATTCCGCTCACCAGGCTATACAGCACGGGGATGACCACCAGGGTCAGCAGCGTAGAACTGAGCAGCCCGCCGATCACGACCGTGCCCAGTTCGGTGGAGATCACCGAGCCATCGTTGCTGCCCAGCGCCAGGGGCAGCGTCGCCAGGATGGTCGCAATCGCCGTCATCAGGATGGGCCGCACGCGGATGCGCCCGCCCTCCATCAGCGCCTCGCGCGTGGGCATCCCATGCCGCTCGCGCTGCTTGACCATATCCAGGAAGACAATCGCGTTGGTCACAACGATGCCCACCAGCATCAGCAGGCCGATCATCGAGGAGATGCTCAGCGTGCGCCCGGTGATCAGCAGCGCCGGGAACGCGCCAATCGCGGCCAGCGGCAGCGAGAAGAGCAAGATGAACGGGTCGAGCAGTGAGCCAAAGGTAATCACCATCTACACGTAAACCAGAATGATCGCGGCCAGCAGCGCCAGCAGCAGGCCGCTGAAGCCAGTGCTGAGTTCGGAGGTAATGCCCCCATAGCTGACCGTAATGCTGGATGGCAGGTTCAGCGCGTTGATTTTCTTCTGAAGGTCAGTGGAGACCGTTCCGGTATTCTGGCTGGTGATATCCGCGCTGATCGTCACCGCCGGCTGGCCTCCAATACGCGTCACCTTCACCTGGCTTGGCTTGAGGCTGACAGTGGCGATCTGGCCCAGCGCCACGACGCCAGAGTGCCCACCCTGCCCATAAAAGATCGGCAGGTTATTGATCCCCTGCTGGGTTGCCAGGCTGGCGGTGTCCATCTGGACGACTACATCGGTGGGCTGGCCGTTGTTGAAGTCGCTCGTCTGGACCTGGATCGCCGTCTGGCCTGCCAGGTCCGCGCGAATCTGCTGGCCCACCTGCGCGGTGGTCAGCCCATAGAGGGTAGCCCGGCTGGGGTCAACGGTGATAAACGCGGTGGGCGCAACCGCCGAGGCATCGCTCGTGGGGTTGGCCGTGTTATTCTCGTGCTGCACAAGAGCAAAGACGCGCTGCGCTGCGCTCGTCAGCGCCTGCTGGTCATCGCTGCTCAGCGTCACCTGGAACTGGCTGCTTGAGGCGCTAAAGCTCTGCACTTCCATGAAGAACTTGCCCGCGATGTCCGGCGCGGTGATTTTGTTGCGCAGTTCCGTCGTCGTCGCATCAAGATCAGCAGTACTCTGGAGAATGACCGTAATCGACGCGCTGTTGCTGCTTCCGCCGCCCAGGACCACCGAACGCAGCGCGTTGAGCGAACCTCCGCCGCCGATGGTCGTCTGATAGCGATCCACGTTGCTATCCTGGCGCAAGATATTCTCCACTTTGGCCGCTTCATCAGAAACCGCCTGGACATCCGACCCTGGCGGCGGAGAAACGGTGATGCTAACAATCTTCTGCGACCCCTGGTTCAGAAAGCTCGTGGGAATCGCGCGGAGGCTGCCGATGCTGACGAAGAAGAGGACAACGGCCACGATCAGTGTAATGGCGCGATGGCCGAGCGCCCAGCGCAATACCGGCGCGTAGATGCGCTGGAGCCAGGTGTTCTCCTCGGCCAGCGTCTGGCCGCGTCGCAGCGCCAGCGTCGCCTTGCGGCTGGGGCGCACAAAGTATTTCGCCAGGGCCGGGATGATCGTCAGGGCAACGAACAGCGAAGCCGCCAGCGCGGCGACAACCGCCAGCGCGAAGGGCTGGAAGAACTGGCCGACCAGACCCCCGGTGAACGCCAGCGGCAGGAAGACGGCCAGGGTCGTCGCTGTAGACGAGGTGATCGCCGTGCCCACCTCGCGCGTGGCCGTAATGGCTGCCCGCCGTACCGGCTCGCCCGCCTGGACATGCCGATAGATATTCTCCAGCACCACTATCGCGTCATCCACCACGCGCCCGATAGCGATTGCCAGCCCGCCCAGCGTCAGCACGTTCAGGCTGATATTCGCCGCGTAAAGGATAATAAAGGCCACCAGCAGCGAGCAAGGGATCGAGATGGCCGTCACCAGCGTGCTGCGGATGTTCAGCAGGAAAAAGAAGATCACCAGAATGGCGAAGCCCGCGCCCAGCAGACCCTCGCGCACCAGGCCATTGATCGACTGAGTGATGAAGGTTGATTGATCCTGAAGGGTCACAATGGACACATCGCTGGGCAGTTTGGACTTCAAGTCATTCAGCTTGTTCTTCACAGCGGTGGCGACTGTCACGGTGTTAGCGTTCTGCGCCTTGGTGATATTGATCCCGACGCTGGGCACGCCGTTGGTGCGCGAGATGCCATCGGTCGTGTTGTCGCTCTGCTGAATCGTGCCGACATCCTCAAGCAAGACCTGGCCGGGTATGCGTGTGCCTGGCGACTGGCAGAGTTGGGTGAGGCTAGCGCCCGATGTGCCTCCGTTGCCCTTGGTTGTGGGTACCGGGATGGTTCCTACGACCAGCCCGCAGAGGTCTTGCACCGACTGGAACTGGTGGTTCGTGACCACCGGCACGCTGAACCCCTGGTTGTCCACCGTCCCGCCGGGAACGGTGAGGCTGTTCTGTTGCAGCAGCGCCACGATCTGCTGCACGGAAATACCATCGGCAGCCAGCTTTGCCGGATCGAGCTTGATCAGCAACTGCCGCGAGCCACCGCCCAGCAGATCAATACTGGATACTCCAGGAACCGTCTTGAGCGCCGGAATGATCTGCGCGCGGGCAAGCTGCGCCATCTGCGCGGGCGTCTCCGTGTTGGAAGAAAGGCTCAACTGGAGAATCGGCTGCGACTGAAGATTAAAGGTCTCGACCTGCGGGAGCGAGGCGCCGCTGGGCAGGGCTATCCCTTGCAGGTTGCTGCTGATCGTCTGCTGTGTGGCTTTCAGATCAGTGCCATAGTCAAACGTGGCAAGTACAATGGACTCGCCGTTAATCGAGGTCGATTGCACCGTCTGCAACCCAGGCAGGCCGCTCACGGCTTGCTCCACTGGCGCAGAGACGCTGTCCGCAACGGTCTGCGGTTCGGCGCCAGGGTAGGTCGTCAGAATGGTGATTACCGGAAAGTCAACGCTGGGGAGCAATTCTTGCTGAAGCTGAGTCGTTGCAAACCCGCCAAAAAGCAGGATGCCCACCACCAGCAGCAGCGTGATCACCGATTTGCGCACCGCAAGGCGCGTCAAAAAAGACAACATGCAAGATAACTCCTTGTCATCTATGCGCGTTCCTCTGGCGTCGGCAGCAAACCGCCCAGGGGAAAATATGTACGCCTGGATAGTTAAGCGCCTTAACTATTATAACGGCCCTGCGCAAGCGAGAACCAGATGCCCGAACCGGAAGTACTGCCATGCCCAGAAATGGCGGTATCCCGTAAATTCTGTAAATTCTGTAAATTCTCTCATCCCCCGCTTCCGCTGGATCGCGCTCTCCTGTTTGACAGCCGCGCTCCCTATTCGCTATACTAAGGGAAGCAATGTGATAAACAGCAGGGTGGCCGCCCATACATGGGCTTTCCCGCCTGCTGCATAATTGCTACCTCGCGTGTCCGCTCCGAAAGGAAAGAAAAGGTTGCTCGTTGATACCCACTCGCACGTCGATGCGCGCCAGTTCGATGCCGACCGCGAGGCCGTGATTGCCGCGGCGCTGGCATCGGGGGTCGGAATGCTGGTGGACGCTGGCTGCGATCTCCCCTCCAGTCACGCGGCGGTTGATCTGGCCGCGCGGCATTCCGGACAGGTCTTTGCCGCCGTCGGTATCCATCCCCACGACGCCTCCACCTCTACTGATGAGGCGCTGGCCGAGATACGCCAGCTTGCCGCTCGCCCTGGCGTCGTCGCCATCGGCGAAACCGGCCTGGATTATTACCGCATGCTCTCGCCCCGTGATCAGCAGCTTCACTCGCTAGAGCGTCAGATCGCTCTGGCCCACGAACTGCATCTGCCGATCATCCTGCATAACCGCGACTCGCACGCCGACCTGATGGCGCTGCTCCGCGAGCATGCGCATGGGCTGCGCGGCGTCTTTCACTGCTTCTCCGGGGATCGCCAGATGGCCGAAGACTGCCTGGCCTTCGAGGGCTTTTATCTCTCCTTTGCCGGCCCGCTCACCTATCGCGCCAATACCGCGCTGGCCGAGGTCGCCGCCTGGGCGCCGCTGGATCGCGTGCTGGTGGAGACCGACTGCCCCTATTTGACGCCGCATCCCTTCCGGGGGCGGCGCAACGAACCCAAACATGTGGCCCTCGTCGCGGCAAAGCTGGCCGAACTGCGCGGCCTGCCCGTTGAGGAGATTGAGCAGACAACCACTCGCAACGCGCGCGCCTTGTTTGGCTTAGATCGCATCGGACCAGCATAAGATCAGCAAAGCCCTGGGAATACCATGCACACGGTTGTGACGAGTAGAAAGGGAACAAAGACGTATGCGCCTCTTTAATACGCTGACCCAGACCAAAGAAGAGTTTGTCCCGAAGGATGAAGTGGTGAAGGTCTACGTGTGCGGTGTCACCCCCTACGATACGACCCATCTGGGGCATGCCTTTGTCTATGTGACCTTCGATACGCTCAAACGCTATCTGGAGTGGCGCGGCCTGAAGGTGCGCTATGTCCAGAACGTGACCGACATCGATGATGACATTCTGCGCAAAGCGCCGCAGGTCGGCTTGACCTGGGATGAATTGGGCCGCCGCGAAACGCAGCGTTTCCTCGAAGACCTGGCCGCGCTCAATGTGCGCATGCCCGATGTCTACGCCAAAGCCACCGAAGAGACGCCCAAAATGATCGAGTTGATCGAGAAGTTGCTGCGCGGCGGCCACGCCTATGTCCGCGAGGGCAATGTCTATTTCAGCGTCAAGAGCGACCTGTCGTTCGGCCAGCTTGCCGAGGCGGCAGGCTATGTGGGCTATGATTGCTGGCTGGCAACAGCCAATGAGCGCGGCAACTATCCCAACGACCCCCTCAAGGATGATCCGCTCGATTTTGTTCTCTGGCAGGCGCAGAAGCCCGGCGAGCCTGCCTGGCCCAGCCCCTGGGGACCGGGAAGGCCCGGCTGGCACATCGAGTGCAGCGCCATGTCCACCCGCTATCTGGGCGACCAACTAGATATTCATGGCGGCGGCGCCGATCTGGTCTTCCCCCATCATACCTGCGAGATCGCTCAGTCGGAGAACGCCACTGGCGTGCGCCCTTTCACGCGCTACTGGCTGCATGTGGGCATGGTTCGCCTGGGCGGCGAGAAGATGAGCAAGTCGCTGGGCAACCTGATCCTGGTGCGCAACCTCCTGGGAGCCTACGCGCCCAACACCGTGCGCATCTTGCTGCTGGGCCATCAGTACCGCGAAGCCTGGGAGTATCAGGAGGAGGAGGCGTTGCAAGCAGCGCGGATGGCAACGAAGCTCTATGCAGCGGCAGCGCCGCGTGTGGTCGGCAAAAAAGAGCGCGCCGCAGGTGTAAGCGATGATGAGCATGCGGGAACGGATGTGGCCGAAATGGCGCGCCGCCAATTTATCGTGGCAATGGAGGATGATCTGGATACGCCGATGGCGCTCAACACGCTGGTGGGTCTCGCCGATCATATCCTGGAGGCGCGCCAGCAGAAACGCGAGGAACCGGCTGCCGTCGTAGCTTTGCGCGAACTGGCCGACGTGTTGGGACTCAGGCTGCCGGAATAAGCGAGAGACCGGCGCTGGAGCAAGCGCCGGTCTCTCGCTTATTCCTGGCTCGTGGCCTTTTGCTGCTCTTTCCGGGAGCGCATCAGGCCGGTGGTATTGATACTCTGCGCCAGCACCACGATGCCTGGGAAGTTTGGCTGAATGGTGCTGAAGCCTTCGATGAAGAGCTTATCTTCCTTGTCTTTGTTGATCTGCTCCTCGACCTTATTCCACTGCTTTTCTGCCACCAGAATGAGGTATTTCGTCTCCCCCTTCAGGGTCGGCAGCCCCTTGGGCAGATTCGTCGGCGCCGTCTGGGTTTTCATCGAGAACGCCACATACTGATGCTGCTTCTGGATCGGGCCAGGGCGCCCGGTCAGCGTAATTTTGCTGCTCATTGGCCCTCCGCTATTTTTTCCGTGTGCGCATCAAACCAATGGTGTTGAGGTTGATTGCCAGCACCACAATGCCCGTCTTGAAGTCCGCCTGAATGGTGCTATAGCCCTCGATGTAGAGTTGATCGGCCTTATCCTCGGTGATCTTCTTCTCCACCTTTTCCCATTGCTTGATGGCCGCCAGGATGAGATATTTGGTCTCTCCCTTGAAGGTGGGCAACCCCTTGGGCAGCGCGGGCGGCTGCGCAGCTTTGAGGGTGAACGCCACAAATTGCGCCTGCTTCTGAATAGTGACTGGGCGCCCGGTCAGAATCGCTTTGACGCCTGTGACTGGCCCTGCCTTCAACCTGCCGGTCATCTCGATCAGGTCGGGCATCTGATCGGCCAATGTGACCGGCTGCTCGCTCTTTGGCTTCATCACCGGCTTAATCTTCCGCCAGACTTTGTGATCTTTGGCTTCGCGCTGGCGCACCAGAGCAAAAAAGGTGCCCCCAGGCGTGCGCTTGCGGCTGCCATCCCTGGTCAGAATCCCATCACCAGCGGCAACCTCCAGGGCTTCGTTGGCGTATGTCTCGGCCTTTTCTGCTGTCAAGACATCGACGGCGCGCGCAAGCTGCATGATGGGCTTTTCTTCCGTCTCACCCAGAAGAACGGCTAACTTCTGGGCGACGGCCATCCCTTCTGGGGATGGCGGCGGGATCGTCGCTGTGGATGCAGCGGGTTTGTCTCCCGATGGAGGAGTACTCATATGCCTCATTCCTCCCTACGTGTCAAAGCTGGGCAACGCTACTCGGCCAGTGCCTCGTTGGACTCGCTCCTGGTCCGTATGAAGTAGTTGAGCCAGTTGAACAGCAGGCCAACGCTGGCGCTGATCGCCGAGACAGCGAAGAAGCTGACTATCGCTGCGCCGAGAGCATCTACATCCGGGATAGCAGGCTTGATGTAGGCTGGCAGGCCGGCAACGATCAGCATCAAGCCAATGCCAATGATCCCGCCAAGCACTCCGGCAAGAAAGCCTCCTGCCTTGAAGCCAATCGGACTCATCCAGCGAGTAATCAACGCCCCGCCGGGCAGCGCCAGAATCCCCAGAATCACTATCCAGATACCGTTAATATCCATTGTTGCATTTCTCTCCCAATCAGAGCATCTCAAGACTGCATGCCCTGGCTCGGTATTCCTGAGCAGGGCAAGGGTGCATGTGACATTATTATACGCTCTTGTGGCTGCGCTGCATAGGGGGCTATGGAGTGATCGATCCGCTGACGCTCTGCGGCTCTCTTCCAAACTCGATCACCAGCAGATCGAGGGCCAACTCGGCGGGCATGCGGCTGCGCTTGAGCGCGGTATCCACGCCCAGCACGGCGCGATAGGCCGTTTTCAACTGGTCGAACGAAAAACGACGCACCAGCGGCAGCGTTTTGCCCACCACGAAGGGGTTCAGCCCGGCAACCTCGGCAATCTGGGGCGCGCGCAGCCCGCGCTCGCTGAGGTCTTTGACCAGCAGCAGCGTGCGCACCTGTGAGCCGATGAAGGCGGTCAGCCCAATCGGCGCCTCGCCGTAATCGAGCAGTTCATGCAGAATGGTCAGCGCGCGCGCTCTATCCTGGCGCGCCAGCGCGTCGGTCAGATCGAAGATGCGCGCTTGCTGCGCCACTGGTGTCAGCAGGCGCACGCTGGCCGCATCAATCCGTCCGCCCTGGCCCACATACGTTGCCAACTTCTCCACCTCGCCCGCCAGCAGGCGCAACTGCTGCCCAGCGTAGATCGCCAGCATTCTGGTGGCCTCTGGCGTCGTCGTGCAGCCGAGTTTTTGGGCGCGCGCGCTGATCCATTGCTCCAGCGCCGGGCCGGAGGGCGGCGTGAACTGGCGCGCCTTGCCGCTCTGTTTGGCCGCCTGCACGAGCGGGTGATTGGCCTCCAGCGCCTGATCGACGAGGATCACCAGCACAGTGGTTTCGGGCAGCCGGGGCAGAAAATCCACCAGCCCGGCGATAAAGGCTTTGGGGTCTGTTCCGGCGACTCGGCCCTTCTTTCCGGCGCCCCCCTTTTTCTTGCCCGCGCTCTGCCTCGCGG
>JBJKSJ010000034.1:0-4233 GCA_046704085.1 Ktedonobacterales bacterium
AAAGAGGGTAAAGAGGATTAATTGGCTCCAACGGTGGGGCTGATGGTTTTCCGGGTGCGCAAGTACGACAATCATGAGCAGCGTGATTTAGTAGCCAGGGATGTTGCGCAGCGCGCGGCGTAGATAGAAGCCCCGCGCGCTCGGCCAGGGCTGGGCAAACAGCAGCGCATTGGCATAAGGCAGGAAGAGCAGAAAGCCGGAAAGGACGAAGAAGAGTGTCACCCCCGCGTTACCCGCCAGGAGGAGCGCCGTGATCAGCGTGTCGCTGTTCTCTGTCCAGAGGTGTGTATCGCGGGCCATCAGACTGATATGATAGCCAATCACCATCAGGCAGGCGATGGCTCGCACCCCATCGAGCGCCGGAATGGTTTCTTTGGGCCGGGTCTCTTCACGTATGTGAGATTGCTGCATAAGGGAATAGCTCCTTTCAGCGCCACCGATAGAGGCAAGTGTTTGCTCTTTCCTATCTAGTCTAGCGGGGCGCAGAGGAGCGCGCATCGGTTGTTCGCGCACCGTAATATGCACCGTGTCAGAATTACCTGGGGAAATTAGACATGGCAGGAGAAAGGAAAGGATTGGTATACTTGAGGAGCGTAGGTAGTCGCCATAGGCCGTCGTCTGTCCAAGAGGAGAAAAAGGTTATGAACGCTCTACTCTGGTTCCTGCGGTCCTTTCGCAAACTTCAATGGCGGCTCACCCTCTCCTATCTGCTGGTGACGCTGGTGGTTGTCTTCGCCGTTGAAAGCGTCAACACGCTGACAGATATTGCTACGATTCAGGCTGACCAGTCTGCCACGTTTGCTCAGTCGTTAGGAGACACCGTAATTCCGCAAATCACCCCGGCCCTGGAAGCTAGCCCGCCAGACCGCGACGCGCTGAGTGCGTGGGCTAAACATTTTATCTTCCCGCTGCCGCCCGCATCACCCAACGCGAAACCGGGTGCGACGCCAGTAGCAAACGTTTCTAGCAAATATAGGCTGGTGGTCATTCTGGACCACACTGGTCAGATTCTGACTGCTGTCTCTGCTGATACAAATGCCATGCAGCAGTTCTTCTGGGATTCGCAATCGCAGAAGATGGTGCAGGCCATGTTGGAAAGTCCTTCAGAGACGCCCATGGTCCGCGAACTCGACGGACAAACCATCATTGCGTTGCCCATCAAAGGATTGGGCATTTTCTTCACGGTGTTCAGGGGGCGAATTTATCTGCCTGTCGTCACCTCCAGGGGCAGTTTCACAACCGTGCTGTGGGCAAACCTCCAGGGCGAATTTCCTTTGCTCGCGCTGGCGGGGGTCATTGGCCTCCTGGCTGGTATGCTGGGTTCGCGCGGCATCCGGCGGCCCTTGCGCCAGATTGCCCTGGCGGCGGATGCCTGGAGCCGGGGCGACTTTAGCGTCAAGACCAGGGTCACTTCGCGTGATGAGCTAGGGCAGCTTGCCCGTGACCTGAACAGCATGGCCGATCAGTTGCAGACGCTGATCACCACGCGCCAGGAACTGGCGGTGGTGGAGGAGCGCCATCGCCTGGCGCGCGACCTGCACGATTCGATCAAACAGCAAATGTTTGTGATTACGCTGCTGGTTGGCGCGGCGCGAGAGATGGTTCCAGACCATCCGCAGGCGGCGCAGACCTTGAACGAAGCCGTGCGCCTCACCGGCCAGGCGCAGCAGGAATTGACCGCGCTGATCCATGAACTGCGTCCGCTGGCGCTGGCCGGGAAAGGCTTGAGCGCGGCGCTGGCTGAACTGCTGACCAACTGGGAGCAGTCCACTGGCATTGTCGTCGAGGCGCACCTGCCTGACGACCTGCCCGCGCCTCTGTCAACTGAACAGGCGCTCTTCCGCATTGCGCAGGAGGCGCTGAACAACGTTGCCCGGCACAGCGGCGCGACCCACGTTGATCTGCATCTTCTGCGCGAACCGGAGCGGCTGTTGCTACGCATCCAGGATAATGGGCGCGGCTTCATCCCTGCGCATGTTGAGGGACGCGGGCAGGGTCTGAGCAACATGCGCCAGCGCGCCGAGGATGTGGGCGGCTCGCTGCGCGTGTTCAGCGATGCGGCTGGCGTCTGTGTGGAGGCTGCTGTTCCACTCGCGTTGCCGCAGCCTGCTGCTGTGGCAACAAATCCGCGCCTGTTCCGGGCGCAAGCTGATACACCGAGCGAAGGCGAGGCTGACCATGACCCTACCCTTGAGCCTGCTCATCGTGGATGATCACCAACTGGTGCGCTGGGGCATTCGGACCTTTCTGGCGACCCAGCCAGACATCAGCGTCCTGGGGGAAGCCGCTACCGGCGAGGAGGCGCTGCAATTGACGGCTGACTTGCAGCCACAGGTCGTGTTGATGGACCTGCGCATGCCGGGGATGGGCGGAGTCGAGGCCATAAGGCAGATACGGCAGCACTGGCCGCAGATAGCTGTTGTCGTCTTGACGACGTACAACGAAGACGACCTGATGATTCAAGGTCTCCAGGCAGGCGCCTGCGGCTATCTGCTCAAGGATTGCTCGCTGGAAACGCTGGTGCAAGCCATCCGGTCGGCGGCGCGCGGGGAGATGCTGGTGCCACCGGAGGTCATGGCGCGCATCCTCGCTCGCGCTGCGCAGGCCGTCGCCCCGGCGCGGGCTGCATCGCCGCGCGGTCCTCTGGACCTGACCGAGCGCGAGCGGGAGGTGCTGGCCGGGGTCGCGCGCGGCGAACGCAGCAAAGAGATTGCCGTGCGCCTGGGTATCAGCGAGCGCACGGTCGGCTCGTACCTCAACAATGTGTTTACCAAACTTGGCGTCGATTCGCGCGCCTCTGCCGTCGCGGTGGCGATGGAACGCGGCCTCTTACCGCGCCTGGACTAGCCGCTATTCCTCCAGCCCCATAAACAGGTTGTTCAGCGACTCGGCCAGGGTCGGGTGCGCGAAGATCGCCTCGCGCAGCACGGGATAGGGCAGATGGCCCATCATGGCGATCTCGAACATCGCCATGAGTTCGCCGCCTTCAATGCCCAGCACGGCGCAGCCCAGAATCTGCTGCGTCTCGGCATCAACGATAGCTTTCATCAGGCCGCGCGGCTCATCCACCTCCAGCGCGCGGGCGACATAATTCATCGGCATCTTTGCCACGCGAATATTGCGTCCCTGATCGCGCGCCTCCTGTTCGGTCAGGCCGACCCGACCAAGCTGGGGGTCGATAAAAACGGTGTAGGGGACCAGACGGCCTTTGATAGTCGCATGGCCGCCTTCGATCAGGTTTGTGCGAATGATGCGATAGTCATCGTAGGAGATATGCGTGAAAGCAGGGCCGCCTTTGACATCGCCCAGGGCGTAGATGCCGGGGACGTTCGTTTCCAGCCGCTCGTTGGCCTGGATATAGCCGCGCTTGTCGGTCTGGATACCGGCGGCGGCCAGGTTGAGATGGTCCGTGTTGGGCGTGCGCCCGACGGCAACCAGCAGGTGCGATCCGGTGATGACACGCTCGCCCTCCGGCGTTTGCACCGTCAGTTGGATGGCGCCGTTGATGCCTTGCTCGGCTCGCTGCGCCGCCGTTTCTAAGAAGACCTGGATACCATCCTCGCGCAGAATCTTCGCTACCTCCTCGGCCACATCTTCATCTTCGCGCGCCAGCAACTGCTTCCCTCGCTGAACAATCGTCACTTCGCTGCCAAAACGGCGGAACATCTGGCCGAACTCCAGCCCGACATAGCCGCCGCCCAGCACGATCAGATGCGCGGGCACGCTGTCGAGCTCCATGATGCTCGTCGAGTTCAGCGTCGGAATGCTCTCCAGGCCAGGAATGGGCGGCGAGGATGGCCGGTCGCCGGTATTGATCAGAATGATGTCTGCTGTTAACTGGCGCACCTCGCCGCTGTTCAGGCGCACCTCCAACGTTTTGGGGCCAGTGAAGCTAGCCTCGCCCATCAGCAGGTCCAGCCCATCGGTCTCTTTCAGTCGGCGCTCGCTGCCGCCGCGAAAGCTGTCTACGATGTCGCGTTTGCGCTGGCGCACCTTGACCAGATCGATGCTGATCGGCCCGGTATGCACGCCATAATCCGCTCCCCGCCGGGCCAGATAGGCGACGCGCGCGCTGGCCACCATCGTCTTGGTGGGGGTGCAGCCCACGTTGATCCACGTCCCGCCCACATGCTCGAGCTCGATGATGGCTGTCTTGCGGCCCGCCCGCGCCAGAGCCGCCGAGATGGGCCCGACAGCCTGGCCGGCGCCGATCACTATTGCATCGTAATGTTG
>JBJKSJ010000035.1:0-14551 GCA_046704085.1 Ktedonobacterales bacterium
CCGTGGATATACTTTGCTCGACACGTGCAACACCTGATGACGCAGCGCACCTTACAATACACCCAGACAGGTGGCGCCGCCTGTATACTAAACTGGCGGCGCCACTTACCCCACCTCCTGAGTTTACCAGGAGACAAGGCCAGAGCTATTCTACATCCACTAGACCCGCAACGGCCATCTCCTGACAAGCTGGGACGCGCCACTCGCCAGGCGGCAGGGCAGGCAGCAACGCTGCCGCGCCCCTTCGCCGACGAGCAGCGCCACGCCCTCACGCCAGCAGGAGATGGCCGTTGCGTTTCTGGCGCAATCCAGGCGCGCCAATGCGCCTATGCACGAAAGGAGGAAGCTACCGGGAGTCACTCCAGATGCGCGCTTTTTCAGCGACCCACGCTTACGTGATCTCTCAAGAAGCGCAAATCCGGCAAACCCAGTGAGTTATCAACAGTGTTTCAGGATGTTGTTGATAACTCGCCAGCACAGCGGCAGCGGGCTTAGCAGCGATTCATTCGAGCGCGCTCGCCGCCCCGGTCCAAAGCCCCTATCGGGCCTGCAAGCAGAATCCATTCATGCGGCAGGACTAAAAGGGGGGTTGGTAGTACCAACCCTCCTTTGCAAAGGGGGGTTGGTACTACCAACCCCCCTTGGTACATCGTTGACCCGAAAGGGAGTCCGCTATTACCGGACCCCCTTTCGCAACATTTAGAAAAGGAGTATCTCTATGGAAGAACAAGCCCTGATTCCCGTCGCCCAGACCGATATTTCCATCGCCGGTTTTACCATCACTGTTGTCCTGCTGCCTGACGGCCAGACTGGCGCGGTGTTTGCCATGTTTTGCCAGATACTCGATTTGCAGATAGAGTATCAGCTCCATCGCGTACATAATGATCCCGCGCTGTTTGATTCCCTTGTGCTGGTTGCCCTGGAGACCCCTGGTGGGCCGCAGCCCTCCAACGTCATGTATGATTGGGCCATTCCCCTGTGGCTCGCCAGTATCCGCGCTGGCAAGCGCCCGCCCGCCTATCAAGAGCGCCTGCGTGTCCTCCGGCGCGAGGCTTTTCGCGGCATGGCCGCCGTGTTCAGACAGGCCAGTCAGACCGTCTCGACAGTCCAGGCAGCGCGCCCGCCCGTCGCCCTGCCCGCGCCTGCGCCCGGTCCAGTGGCAACGACCGTCTGGGATGATGGGCGTCGCTTCATTGATCGCCTGGAACGCGAACACGCGGACCTGCGCGGGCAGGTGATCGTGTTGCAAGATGATCTGCACTCTCAGCATCTGCGCCTGGCCGCGCTGGAGTCCGGGCACGCTCGCCCCACCATTGGCCTTTCGCCGCAGCGCCTCACCAATCTGGTCTTTCTGGCGCGGCAACTGCGCCAGCGGCGCGGCGTTCCGATCAGTGATACGCTCATGGCGCTGGCCGCCCAGTTCCAGGTGGCCGATGCCTTCGATATGCCCGACAGCGCCTGGCTTGCCATCCTCACCTGGTTTGAGGAGCAGTTTATCAAAGGGCAGGTATAACAGCGCATCCAGGCGTCGGTGGCGCGCCATCCCCACTGGCGCCTGGATTGTGGTATAAAGCAAGCACCTGGGTGCTGATGCAAGCACTCCTGAAGCCTCGCCTGCTCAGGCAATGTATTGTATGCTCTTACGGTAAGCAATCCATGATCGAGGAGGCGCTCTCTATGCTGTCAGCAATGCAACCATCCGGCAGCTTTCGTGAACTGATTCGCGCAGCGCACAGCAACCCGGAACAACTGGAGCAAATCTATCAAACCGCCCGGCGCGGCGGGCGCGCCGGACAATTCACCCAGGATATGAACGCGCTCTACCAGGAATCCGCCGAGAATCTGCTATATACCGCCTGGTACTATCGCTTGCAGCAGAGCGCGCCAGAAGACTGGTTGGCGCGCGTGAGCGGCCACTGGCGGCTGGCAATCGTGATGAGCGTCGTCCTGGGCCTGCTGCTGTGGGGTCTCTCCTCTCCCAGCCTGGCGCTGGGCAATCAGGCGCCCTTGCTGGCCTTGCTCGGACCGCCCCTCGTCGCGCTCTTTCTCGCCGGCTTCTTCTTCCTCGTCACCCGCGATCACCTGATCCGCTGTGCTATTGCCCTGCTGGCGCTGATCGGCCTGACCGGCTACGCGCTGGCGGTGGCCCAGCGCCTCGCCCCAACGAGCGAATACCTGCCGCTGGCGGCGCTGCACCTGAGCCTGCTGGCCTGGGGCGCGCTTGCCATCTACCTGGCGGGCTGGCGTTTTCCCACGCAGGAACTGTTTGCCTTTTTGTTGAAATCGCTGGAAACCGTCGGGACCGCTGGCGTCTATGCCATTGTTGGTGGCCTCTTCGTGGGCCTCACCTATCTGCTGTTCGGCGCCATTGGGGTGAACCTCAGCAACCCGGTGCTGCGCCTGCTCATCTTCGGCGGCGGCGGCTTGATTCCGCTCATCGCGGTCCTCAGCGTCTATGACCCCAAGGTGAGCCTGCGCCAGCAGGAGTTTCGGCGCGGCTTCGCCCGCATTTTGATGATCAGTCTGCACGCGCTCTTGCCCCTGGCGTTGCTGATGCTGGTGCTGTTTCTGGTTGTGCTGCCGTTCAATGTCTTCGCGGCCTACACGAATCGCGCGACGTTGATCGCGTTCAATGCCTTCCTCTTTGCCAGCATCGGCCTGATAATCGGTCTGCTCCCGCTGACTGCCGGAGAGTTTTCCGCAGCCTATCAAAAATGGCTGCGCCTGGGGACCGGCGCGCTGGCCGGGCTGGTGCTGCTGGTTAGCCTCTACGCGCTTTCCGCGATTCTCTACCGGACGGCGCTCGACCACCTGACCATGAACCGACTGGCGGTGATCGGCTGGAATTGTATCAATATTGTCTTGCTGGGGCTGCTGCTGTATCAGCTGATGCGCCCCGGAGGCCGCTTCTGGGGCGAGGCGGCCCAAACAGTCTTTCGCCCAGGCGCCTATGCGTACCTGGCGTGGGGCGGATTTTTGCTGATCGCGCTGCCCTGGCTGCTGTAATCTCACCTCCGGCTTGCGCGCGAGGGCTGCCGTTCCTTTCACCTGCGGTATCGTTGGGCAGCGCGCCCCTTTGCGCGCTCGGCCTCCGCTTGCCGATCCTTCGGCGCTGCGGTCGTTTCGAGCGCGCCGAGAAGCCGATCCGCGATCCTGGCGATGTCGTCAACCGCCGCAGAGAAAGCGGCCTCGTTCGCCCTGGATGGCCTGTTGAAGCCGCTGATCTTCCTGACAAATTGCAGAGCCGCCGCGCGCACCTCTTCCTCAGTGGCGGGCGGCGCAAAGTTGTAGAGCGTCCGAATGTTTCTACACATGCAGCTTTCCTCAGTCATCAATCGCCTGGTAGGCCAACGTCCAGAAATCAAGACAGATAGTGGGAGGACTGGGGGATGACCAGGCGCGCTGGGTCAGCAGGATCGTCACCATCTGCTCCTGGGGGTCTGAAGACCAGGAGGTGCCCAGGCCGCCGGTCCAGCCGAACGTTCCAACGGACTCCGCTATGTCAGTGCGCCTGGTAACAACGGATACGCCGAACCCCCAGCCGTGACTGTCAAAGTCGCCAGGGACCAACCCGGAGACCGTTTTCTGCTCAGGCGTCAATTGATCGCTCGTCATAAGCTCGACGGAGGGCCGGGAGAGAATGCGCCGACTCTCGTGTTTGCCCTTGTTGAGCAGCATCTGCCCAAAGGCCAGATAGTCGTCAATGGTCGAGACCAGCCCTGCGGCGCCAGAGGGAAACGCGGGCGGGCGGCTCCATTGGCCGCCCTCGGCCTCGTCATAGACGGCGAGCGCCCCAGTTTCGGGATCGGTCCAATAGCTGGTTGCCAGCCGATTGAGCTTGGACGCAGGCACGCTGAAACTGGTGTCCTGCATGCCCAGCGGCTCGAAGAGGCGTTCGCGCAAGAATGTCTCCAGCGGTTGTCCCGCTGCGCGGGCGATCAGCACACCCAGCACATCGGCCCCCGTATTGTACAGCCACCGTTCGCCCGGCTGGTACATCAGCGGCAGCCTTCCCAGGCGGCGCATCCACTCGTCCGGTGCGGGCATCGTCGCGGGCTTTGGCGGCCCCATCCCAATCTTCTGCTCGTTCGTAGCCTTCAGGATCGGATAGGCGTCAGGCGACGCCATCATCTGACCGAACCCCATGCGAAAGGTAAGCAGGTCGCGCACGGTGATGGGACGGTGCGCGGGTACGGTGTCGTCGAGCGGCCCATCGAGCCGCTTCAGCACCTGG
This sequence comes from Ktedonobacterales bacterium, assembly GCA_046704085.1. GTDB lineage: Bacteria > Chloroflexota > Ktedonobacteria > Ktedonobacterales > DATBGS01 > DATBHW01. Next base: position 4,235 of record JBJKSJ010000035.1, read on the forward strand.
CGTCCGGCCAGTTCGGGCAGCAGCCGATCCACCGGCTCATCCAGCCGCAGCGTGCATTCCTCAAGCAGGATCATGGTTGCCGCTGCGGTGATCGGTTTGGTCATCGAGGAGATGCGAAAGATCGTGTCGCGGCGGATCGGGTCGCTGCCGCCAATAGCCGTCGTGCCCATCGCCTCCACCTGTGTCTCGCCGCGTCGGCTGACCAGTGTGACGAAGCCGGGCACGTCGCCGCGCTCGACATAGCCAGCCATAACATCGCGCAGGCGGCCAAGCCGCGCCCTGGACAATCCGCTGATACTCATCGGGCAAGCGCCTCCTTCTGTGTTATCTTCATGCCCCGGCAGATATATATCCCTCTTCTGATTCGTCGCCAGATTTGCGGAAAGCTGCCCATCGACCTGAGCGGCGCCCCCAAGCACGAGGCGCTTCTTCAGATGGAAGAAGCGCCTCGTGGAATGAGCATACACCAACCGTGCTATGACGTTTCATGTGAAACACTACCGCACGGTTGGTATAGAATGTTTCACGTGAAACGTCTCACTGGATCGGCAGCACGCCTACCGAGAGGCGCACATACTCGTCGCTGTAGCCAAAGCCGGAGCCGGGCACGCCCGCGATGCCTGTCTTCTCAAAGAGCGAAAAGACATCCTGGCCGGGGCGAAACTGGCTCCAGTTATAGACCGTCGTTCGGTCATCCAGATGCACCTGCCTGAAGAGCTGATGCTCCGCGTCGAGCCGTTGGAGCTGCGCGATCAGCCGGGTGCGCCGCAGCGCGTAAAGTCGGCGCAGCTTCTCCTCCAGCCAGGGGCGCTGGCGGAAGAGGTCTAGATAGGCCATAAAGCGCAGTTGCCATTCGCCCGGCAGCGCGGCGGTGGAGTTCGTCCACGCGGGGGCTAAGAGCGGGGCCAGTTCCTCGCTGCCCACCGACACCCAGCCGAGCCGGTCGCCCGTCAGCGAGTGTGTCTTGGAGAGGCTGCTGACAAAGATGCACTGGCGCAAGCCCTCCGGCGACGCGAAGGCGCGCATGCGCTCGCGGTCCGCTTCCGGCACGCCCGTGCCCACATAGGCGACATCGGCCAGCACCCAGAGGTCGTGGCCGCGCCGCGCCGCCTGCGCCACCACCTCCAGCAGCGCCGTCAACTCCTGGCGACTATACGCAAAGGCCGTCGGGTTATTGCTGATCGTCAGATAGAGCAGGCGCAGATCGGGCGCCTCGTCCAACGCCTGCTGAAGTTGCGCGGGCGTCAACTTGAAGCCATCCTCAGGCCGCGTCATCACCCGGTGCAGCCGAAAGCCATAGGTCTTCGCCTGCCATTCCGGCACATTGAAGCCCGGCGCGGGGAACAGCGCCGCCTTCTGCGTCTCGCCGCGCGTCATCAGGATGTGTGCGACGCCGCGCAGCGTCTTATCGACCCCGTCCATCGCCCCGATAGAGAGATAGATGCGTTCCGTCGGAATGGCGATGCCCCACTTCGCCATCTCCTCCGCCAGCCAGCCGCGTAAGAGTGGATTGCCAATCCCATAAATATCGTAGAGGCGCACGTCAAAGCCCTGGCCGAGCAGCACGCGCTCATGCGCCTGCATGCGTTCGCGCAGCCAGAGATACGTCTCGCCGGAAGAGACGCGCCCATGCAAGACTTCTCCAGGCAGCGCCAGGCCAAACTCGTCGGCCAGCGCGCTGTAGTCCATCTCACCATCCTGCTCGGTTACGGCACGCAGGTCCACATCGCCAATCGTGCGGTTGGCGATCTCGCTGCGCACCAGCGCGTCGGGAATGCCAAGCTGGCGCGCCTGGCGTTGTAACTCCGCCACCATCCGCGCCATCACCCGGATCGGCGCCGCGCCGCTCGCCACCAGCGGGCGATACTGCGCCGTCGCCTCGTGGCGCAATTGGGCCATCTGCTGGCGCTGTTCAAGTTCCTGGGGTGAATGGGCTGAGGAATGGGCAGAAGAGGCAGGCAAAGAAGCGTAAGAGGTCGAGGAGCGAGGGGTTGAAAGCGGACCGGCATCCGCCTGACTAAGCGGTGGTTTGTTCAGAGAAGGTGTGGTCGGAACGGCAGGATTGTCTGGCCGCGCTGCCTTCATTGGCCGGGCCGCCGATTCCCGCGTGACTGCCATACAACACTCCTTTACTGTACCATGCAGCTTTCAGAGGCATGGCCCCATTGCCACGCCTGCAAGGGGCACTATAGCACAAATGAAACCAGGATGGAAGCAGCCAACAACTCCTTGCCCAAGCGTGCGATCGGCGCCCTTCTGGGGAACGATGTTTCACGTGAAACACTGCCGAATGCTTGCTCTGACCACCAGCAGTGTTTCACATGAAACGTCGCGGCCAGGGACACATGGCTCATGCCGATGGCTGCGACATATCTCCTTCTTGTATGTGATGAACCGACACACTGAGAATAACCGTATCTCCTACCGCGTGAATCAGGTGAAACGGCACGGTCAGATCGCGCCGCAGCCTGCGATCAATCACAAAGTCGTTCGTGCGCACCCGCTTTACCTTCCCTACATGCGATCCATCCACCCCGATTACTTCCATCCCAACCCGCACTGGCGTCTCGCTCTCAGCCGACCCTCGGGGCGCCTCCGGCTCCATCGGCCTGAGTGGCGTGCCTTGCTCTGCCGGGGTGCCAGGAACCAGTGGAATAGCCCCAGGCACCGACGGATTCCCCACGCTCGGAAAATCCCCAGGCACCTGCGCAGCAGGCCGCAGGTGCGCATCCGGCGGAATGGCCGATTCCCCCTCTGTGCGCGCCAGATCGGAGTTTGGCGGAATAACCGGCTCAGCTTCTCGCTCAGGCGTATGATCAGGAATAACCGGCTCAGCTTCTCGCGTGGGCGTATGGTCAGGAATAACCGGCTCAGCTTCCTGCTCAGGTGCAATCTCATCCGGAGGGATGATAGGCGCGCTTTCTTGCTCTGGCGGCGTCCTGTCGGGAGGAATGACCGACGCGCTTTGCATGCGTCGCGCGTCCTCCTCCAACCGGGCATTGCGCACCAATTGATCGCTTGCCACCTGCGCAGTGCTGGCCGTCGGCGACATCTGCAATATCTGGCCCGTCGCTGCCATCTGAAGCCCCTTTTGCACCTCCTCCGTCACAACCATCTCCGCGTCCTGCGGCGGCTGGGCACTGGTCGCCAGTTCTGGAGCGCGGCTGAAGGCCGAGCGCAGCCCGGCGGCAATCCCTAGCACGGCGTCTCTGGCCCGCTCCACCACTGGCATCATTGTCAGAAACAGATGCGGCATCCCCTGGTAGCGGCTCATCACTACCGGCACACCCGCGTCTAGCAGACGCTCTGCATAGGCTTCGCACTCATCGAGCAGTGGGTCGTTCTCGGCGGTAATGATCAGCGCCGGAGGCAAGCCGCGCAGATCATCGGCGCGCAGCGGCGAGGCATACGGATTCGCGCCCGCCGCTTCATCTGGCAGATAGTGGCCCCAGAACCAGCGCATCCTTTCTCGGCTGAGCGGCACATTATCGGCGAACTGCTCATAGGTCGGCGTATCAAAGGCATGGTTCAGCACCGGATAGGCCAGCGCCTGATAGATCGGTAGTTGCGTCCCGCTGTCTCGCGCCATCAATGCGACGACAGTCGCCAGATTGCCACCCGTACTCTCGCCGCCAACGGCCACCCGGCGTGGATCGCCATTAATTGCCTCGGCATTCGCCATCACCCATTGGGTCGCGGCGTAGGCATCCTGCGCGGCGGCGGGAAACTTGTGTTCAGGGGCGAGCCGATACGCCACCGACACAACCAGGCACTGATCCAGGTTGGTCAACGCGCGGCAGACAATATCACTGCTCTCCAGATCACCCAGCACCCAGCCGCCGCTGTGAAAATACACCAGAACAGGGAACGGACCTTCGCCTTTCGGGCTGTAGATGCGCACAGGTAGCTCTCCCCCTGGCCCCTGGATCATCTGGTCGCGCACATCGCCAACAGCCTCCGGCGTGAGATCATCGCCGCGCTGCTGGCGGACGGCATTCACTGCATCGACCATCGTCGGGGACTGCCGCGCCTCCTGCGGCGAAAGCGTATTGACGGGCGGAACGCCAAAGCTCTGATACTGGTCTAGCACTTTGCGGACATCTTTCTCAATTGCCATCGCTGTTGCTCCTTTGCATGATCTGCTTTTCCTGGTATGAGGACTCACTACCATGCAAGGCTCTGCAACATTTATGCCCGACAGTTATGCGCTAACACCGTGTTTCATGTGAAACAGACACCCTGCACCTTTTTGTCTCCTCATTCGTATGCTGAAATAGGATTCGAGAAGATGACCACCTATTCAATGAGGAGGCAGAAGACCATGCGCAAATCGCCCATCGCCAGAACGCTCTCGTGGGTCTACGGGATCATCGCCGCCTTCACCGGGCTTTCCGTGATCATTCCGATCATCCTTGATCGCCGCGCGCAGAAACGCAGAAGGTAGCGCGATTTATCTCGCCATCATGGCAGGTTTTTCGATCTATGCCTTACGCGGTCGAGGCGCGTCAACGTGTGGGCCATGCCAGAGCATGAGCGCGGCAAAGGCATCCTCTTCGCTGGCATAGCCGCGCAGACCCACCTCGACTGGCCCCAACACCATGCGCCGATGCGCCTCGGCTATCGTCTGCGGGTCGCGCACGCCACACCAATAGCGTGTGCCATCGCTTGTCTGGCACAGCACGGCATAAAAGGCATAGCTCTCCATAGCGCCTCCTTTTGCGTCGAAGTAATCGGCCCGCGCCTGGCAGCCCTCGTCTCTGAGCGCGCGATCACGCAGCCCACACACATCCAGAACTGCCTCATACACTGCGCGCGGTTCAACCAACCCACAAGAGGCGCGCCGCCGGATCGCCTGCGTGGCCTCCTGCATCTGCTCTGGCGCTGGCAGCGTCAGACCCTGCTGCTCTAAAAAACGGCGGAGGCGCTGCCTGAGGTGAGGGCGGGTGGAGAGGATTCCCTCTGCATCGAAAAAGATCGCTTGCACGCGAATGCCTCCCGTGGATCAGTCCATCGTTTTCACAGACGCAGAGAGCGACCCAATCATCACAAACGTCTGGCGGGCACAGGATGTTTCACGTGAAACGCTCAGAAAGGTTTGCCAGCCACAGGATGTTTCACGTGAAACACTTCTTCAGTATGTGCTATGAGCGCATCGGTTGATAGCGGGCCAATAGCTGGAGTGTCCAGGGCGCGCCGGAAAGCAGCGCCTTCTAGCTCAAGGGTTCAGTTTCCAGACGATTACTCACGTATTCGCGGAAACCCTTATGCACACAGAACTATGAACCTACCCTTTGAGGTGCGTGCATAATGCACGCACCTCAAAGGGTAGCATGGGGGTCATAATGACCCCCATTCCCCCAACTCCAAGTACTCCCGCTAGACCTGCCTACCTCGCTGCCGCCTACGGATCATTTCAAAACGCAAGGGCCGTAAAAGTTATCCACATAGAGCGAAACCCGCTCTATGTGGATAACTCACGCGCAATTCCTTGTCCCTTGGTGGCTGCTCAACACGCCATCTCTCAGTCCTCACTCGGCTTGGTGCTGATTCCGTCGATGACAAGATCGAACATGCGGTTCGCCCCATCAGCGTCGGACGCGTGTACGTTCACCATGACGATGCCGTAGACGAGTCGGATTACGTCCAGAAGATGGACATCCGTTCGGATTTGTCCCGCCTCCTGGGCGCGGAGGAACAGGACTTCGCCCGCCTGAAACATCGCTCTGTTCGCGGCATAGATGTTTGTTCCCGGAACGTGCTTGGCAGCCATGACGGCGGCTCCCATGCTTCGCCCGCGAGCCGCGAAGTCCATCTGAAGACGAAGCCAGGTGATCAGGGCGTCTAAGGGAACCGGAGCGCTGGCGAGTGCTTCAGCGCGCACCCGCAATTCATCAGTCTCATCCAGGAACACGGCTTCCAGGAGATCTTGACGTGTGGGGAAATGGCGGTACAGTGTTCCGATGGCGACCCCAGCCGACCTGGCAATGTCCTCAAGGGAGATGTCAGCGCCGCGCTCGGAAACCGCGGCTCGCGCCGTCTTCAGCAGGCTTGCATAGTTGCGCTGGGCATCAGCGCGCATTGCACGCTGGGCTGGTGTTGGCTCGTGCATAGCATGCGACTCCTTTCCCCTCGGAGGAATGGCCCTTGACAAAGTGAGGGTTCCTCCGTTACTATAGAAGGGAGAACATGAGGGTTCCTCCGTTACTATAGGGAGATGGCCTCATGTTATCACACTCACCCTTGCTTTTACCAGGAAAAGGAGAGCTTTCTTATGCGTGTTTTCGTCACAGGCGCGCCTGGCTTCATCGGTACCGCCGTTGTCCGCGAACTTCTCGATGCCGGTCATCAGGTCGTCGGCCTGACCCGTTCAGACGCTGGCGCCGAGGCCCTGAAGGAAGCCGGGGCCGAGGTGCAGCGCGGTTCCCTTGAGGACCTCGACAGCCTACACCGCGGCGGCGCCGCTGCCGACGGCGTCATTCACCTGGCGTTTAATCACGGCGTCTCGGACTTCGCCGCAGCGCTTGCCGCCGATCTGCGCGCCGTCGAGACGATGGGGGCGGCGCTCGAAGGCACAGGCAAGCCGTTCATCATCACCGCTCACTTGAACGGGGAGGCATCGGCAAACGCGGCGCTCACGCTGGCTGGAGTGCGCGCATCGGTGGTCTCGCTCTCTCCGTCCGTGCATGGCGAGGGCGACCATCACGGCTTCGTACCGAGGCTGATCGCCATCGCTCGCGAGAAGGGCGTTTCTGCCTATATCGGCGACGGGTCCAACCGCTGGTCTGCCGTCCATCGCCTGGATGCGGCGCACCTGTTCCGCCTGGCGCTGGAAGCCGCTCCGGCGGGGTCACGGCTTGACGGGGTCGGCGACGAGGCGGTGCCATTCCGCGACATCGCCGAGGTCATTGGTCGCCATCTGAACCTGCCGGTGGTCAGCATTGCCCCTGAAGAGGCCACCGCCCACTTCGGCGCTTTTCTGGGCACAGTGGCGGCGCGTGACATCCCAAGATCGAGCGCAGGGACCCAGGAACTCCTGGGATGGCGACCTGAACATCCCGGACTGATCGCGGACATAGAGCAGCACTACTTCAACACCTGAGGGAAGGCTGAGGGTCACTCCTCACGCCAACGGGTTTTAAGGTGGAACGGACCAGAAGACCACGCGAAGCGCTTCGCGTGGTCTTCTGGTCCGTTCCACCTCAGGGGCCTCATCAGGGTGCCACGCCATTTCTTTCATACGCATCTAGAATGCTCGCCTTGTCTCCGGCTGGCCTCGTAACTACAAGAGTGGGTTGCGTTCTTGGCGCTCACCAGTCCTGGTGGCGCGCCATCCTGCACGTACGCTTCCCTTTGAGGTGTGTGCATCATGCACACAGAAATATGAACCTATCTCTTGCTGCGTGAGCATGCACACAGCGCAAAGAGAAAAGTTATCCACAGAATAAAGACCATAATCCGCCGTGCATAACTTTCGCAGAGCAACCCTTTCAGAATGGGTGAGGCGGGCGAAAAAACCTCATCATCTCAGGAAACAGCCATATCATATACTTATTCCTACATCAACAGACCGCAGCAGAAGGAGAATTGCTCGTATGTCCGAAGCCAGACCACCGGGCCTGCCAGAAGAGGAACGCTACACGCTGGCGCGCCCCGGCGCGGCTCCCCAGCCCGCGTTTATTGACCTGGGCCACGTCACCTTGACGAGCCGCGCAGGCAATCGCTTCACCTTCACCGGCACAGCCAGCCGCGCCCGCCTGACCATCCTGGCGCCCGATCTGGCGCGCGTAGACCTGCTGCCAGAGGGCCACGACGAGCCTCCGCGCTCCTGGGCCGTCGCCCAGCCCGACGACGCCTGGCCCGCCGTCCCGCTAGAGATCACCGAGACGCCAGAAAGCCTCACTATTCGCGCGCCCGCCATGACCATCCGCGTCGGTTTGCACCCCTTTCGGCTCGCCTTTTACACCCCCGATGGCGCGCTGCTCAGCATGGACGACGCCGAGGCTGGCCTGGGCATGGCGCGGCAAGACCCTGGCCCCACGCCCTATATCGTCCAGCGCGGCGCGTGGGGGGCGCGCTGCCACAAAGCCCTCCAGCCGGGCGAGCATTTCTTCGGCTTCGGCGAGCGCACCGGCCCGCTGGACAAACGCGGCTCGCGCTTCCTCCTCTGGAACATCGACCCGCACGGCCCGCACGGCGACCAGACCTGGGCCATGTATAGCTCCATCCCCTTCTTCCTCAGCCTGCGCGACCAGCAGCCGACGCTCGCCTATGGCCTCTTTCTGGATAGCGCCGCCCTCACCGAGTTTGACCTGGGCGCCACCCATCCAGAGCGCCTGACCTTCGGCGTTGGCGCGGGCGATGGCGCGCTGACCTACTATTTCTTCGCGGGCGCCGGCCCGGAGCCGCTGGCGGCCATTCTGGCTCGCTACACCGAATTGACCGGGCGCATGCCGCTGCCGCCGCGCTGGGCGCTGGGCAATCATCAGTGCCGCTGGTGCTATTTTCCCGATACCTGGGTGCGCAGCCTCGCCCGCGAGTTTCGCGCGCATCAGATGCCCTGCGACGCCCTCTGGCTGGATATTGACTACATGGATGGCTACCGCGACTTCACCTGGCATCCCCAGCGCTTCCCTGATCCCCAGGGGCTGATCGAGCAATTGCACGCGCAGGGCTTTCACGTCGTCACCATCCTGGACCCCGGCGTCAAACAAGACCCGACCTATCACGTCTATCAGCAGGGCGTGCGCAATGGCTATTTCTGCACAACGCCCGACGGCGAGGTCTTTCATGGTCCCGTCTGGCCGGGGATGGCCGCCTTCCCCGACTTCAGCCGCCCCGACGTGCGCCAGTGGTGGGGCCAGCAGCACACCGCGCTGCTTGACCAGGGCGTCGATGGCATCTGGAACGACATGAACGAGCCAACCCTGTCTGGCCGCTTCGCCCCCGACCTGAACGTGCCCTGGGGCAGCACGCTGGCCCCACAGGTCCAGCATGGCGCGGGCGAGGAGACGCTGCCGCACCTGGCCTTCCACAATGCGTATGGCGCCATGATGTCCCGCGCCACCCGCGAGGCGCTGGAGCGCCTGCGCCCCAACGAGCGCCATTTCGTGCTGACCCGCTCGGCCTTCGCCGGAACGCAGCGCGACGCCGCCCTCTGGACCGGCGACAACTCCAGCCTCTGGGAACATCTGCGCCTGGCGCTGCCCATGTGCCTGAATATCGGCCTCTCCGGCATCGCCTTTGTCGGCGTGGATGTCGGCGGCTTCTGGGGCAGCACCAACGCCGAACTGCTCACCCGCTGGACGCAACTGGGCACGCTGCTGCCCTTTTGCCGCAACCACAGCAGCGCCAACACGCGCCGCCAGGAACCCTGGGCCTTTGGCGAACCCTACGAGAGCAGCATCCGCCGCTCGCTGGAACTGCGCTATCGCCTGCTGCCCTATCTGACCACCCTCTTTCACGAGGCCGCGACCACCGGCACGCCGATCATGCGCCCGCTCTTCTGGCATCACCTGAGCGATCAGACCACCTGGGAGATTGACGATCAGTTCCTGCTGGGACGCGACCTGCTGGCCGCGCCGGTCTATCAGCCCGGCAGCAACCCGCGCCGCCTGTATCTACCTCCGAGCGAATGGGCCTATTTCTGGTCGGGCGAACGTTTTCATGGTCCTGCCTGGGTCGAGGTGCGCGCCCCGCTGGATGAAATCCCCCTCTTCGTGCGCGCGGGCGCCTTTCTGCCGCTGGGGCCAGTGATGCAGCACACGGCGGAGCGCCCCACCGACCCGCTGACACTGGCGCTCTCCGTCCCCGCCGCCAACAGCGCGGGCGCCTCCGCGCTCTACGAGGACGACGGCGCCACCACTGACTATCGGAACGGCTCGTTCTGCCAGACCAGCTATCGCTACGCCTGGAACGCCCCAGGCACGCTCTCAATCACGCTGGAAACGCCGCGAGGCGCCTATCGCCCGCCGCGCCAGCAGCTTCAGCTTGAACTGCATCTGCCCTTCCCGGCCAGCCAGCCTCAGCCCGCCGTCCAGCGCGTCCTGCTGAACGGCGAGTCCCTCTCCGAGCGCCCGCCGCGCGATGCGGGTATCGGCTGGCAAGCCCGGACTAGCCGCAACGAGGTCATCGTGACCATCACGCTTGAACAATCCTGGGAAGAGCAAAGGCTAGAACTGCTGCTACGCTAAAGAGCCGCAGTGTTTCACGTGAACCACTGCAGCTCTTTAGCTCATAGCAATGTATTCGTCCCTCCTGAAGCCTTGACGCGCAGAGCGCCGGGTTGCTATGCTCTTGCAGGCGGCCTGGCCGCCACAT
>JBJKSJ010000036.1:0-30010 GCA_046704085.1 Ktedonobacterales bacterium
CGATTAAGCACTGAGCGATCACAAACGATGGTCTTCGTCAAAGGGCGCGCCCAGAGATCATCTGGGCGCGCCTGTTGACGAAGACCATGTGCCCTGCGGCCAGGGTAAAACGAGGTCAATATGCAGCAGACATCCGGCCCAGCACTCGCTGAGCAACTGCCTCCTACGGGAAAGGGACTGACCAGCGAAGCAGCACAGCAGCAACTGGCAAGAGTTGGCCCCAATGAACCAACACCAGTGGAGCGCGCGGCGCTGCTGCGGCAATTCCTGCTCTTTCTGACCAATCCTCTGGTGCTGATTCTGCTCCTCGCCAGCATCGTCTCAGGCGTGCTTGGCGATCTGGTGAATGCAATTATCATCGCTGTGATCGTCCTGTTGAGCGTTGCCCTTAATTTCATTCAGACGGCGCGCTCGCTCAGGTCCGCTGAGCGCCTGCGCGCTGAGGTGGCGCCAACGGCTACCGTCATGCGTGACGGCGCCTGGCAAGAGATACCGCGCCGCGAGGTTGTACCTGGCGACCTCATTCACCTGGGCGCTGGTGATCTGGTTCCCGCTGATGCGCAATTGCTCGAAGCCCATGATCTGCATGTCCAGCAAGCAGCGCTGACCGGCGAGTCGTTGCCGGTAGAGAAAGAGGCCACCAAGGCAACAAAAGAAACCACCTCGCCGACCGAGGCGCAGAATCGGGTCTTTCTAGGCACCTCGGTGGTGAGTGGCACTGCGACGGCTCTGGTGATAGCAACAGGCAGGCAAACCGCTTTTGGCGACATCGCAGCGCGCCTGGCATCCAAACCACCAGAGAGCGAGTTCGAGCGGGGCACGCGGCGCTACGGCCTGCTCATTATGCGCACCGTCCTCTTCCTGGTGCTGTTTGTCTTTCTGGTCAATGTCGTCGCTCACCGTGATCTCTTTGAATCGCTCCTGTTTGCCATTGCCCTGGCGGTTGGGCTAACGCCAGAGTTTCTGCCCATGATTTCAACGGTGACATTGGGACAGGGCGCGCTGCATATGGCGCGCCAGAAAGTCATCGTCAAACATGTGGCCGCCATACAAAACTTTGGCAGCATTGATGTCCTCTGTAGCGACAAAACCGGGACGCTGACCAGCGGCGATATGACGCTGAGCCAGATGTTTGACCCGCTGGGCCAGCTCTCGGAACGGGTCTTCTCCCTTGCCTATCTCAACAGCTTCCACGAAACCGGCATTAAAAGCCCCCTTGATGTAGCCATTCTGAAGCACGGACAACCGGATGTTGAGACGTATCGCAAGCTCGATGAAATTCCCTTTGATTTCGAGCGACGACGCCTTTCGGTCGTGGTAGAGCGTGAGGGTGAGCGCCTCTTGATTACTAAAGGCGCCCCAGAGAGCGTGCTGTTGTGCTGCACCAGCTATGAACTCAATGGCACGGTACATCCTCTGGATGCCCAGACACAGGAGCAATGCGAGGCCACCTTTAAACACCTGAGCGCGCAGGGCTATCGCGTGCTGGCAGTAGCCTATCGCTCACTGCCAGCACAAGCGACCTATCACCTCCAGGATGAGAGAGACTTAGTGCTGGCTGGCTATCTAGGGTTCTTTGATCCGCCACTGGAAGATAGCGCCGAGGTGCTAGAGGCGCTGCGCCGCGACGGCGTCGAGGTCAAGATTCTGACAGGCGACAATGAACTGGTCACACGTCACGTTTGCGATCAAGTGGGTCTGAAAGCTGGCCGCATCGTCTTGGGCGAAGAACTGGACCGGATGACCGATGCAGCGCTGGCGCATATTGCTGAGCAGACAACTATCTTCGCGCGTGTCTCGCCAGCGCAAAAGAACCGCATCATCCTGGCCCTGAAGAACCGCAGCCATGTGGTCGGTTTTCTAGGAGATGGTATTAATGACGCGCCTTCGCTGCATGCTGCCGACGTGGGCATTTCTGTCTCCACTGCGGTGGATGTTGCCAAAGATGCCGCCGAGATCATCCTGCTGCAACGGAGTATGCGCGTGCTGCATCAGGGCATTTTGGAGGGGCGCAAGGCATTTGGAAATGTGATGAAGTATCTGCTCATGGGCACCAGCTCGAATTTTGGCAATATGTTCAGCATGGCTGGAGCAGTGCTGTTCTTGCCATTCCTGCCGATGTTGCCCACCCAGATTTTGCTCAACAACTTTCTCTACAATCTGGCCCAGGTGACGATCCCAACGGATAACGTGGATGCCAGCTTTGTGCAGAAGCCGCATCGCTGGGACATCACCCTCATTCGCAACTTCATGCTTATCATTGGCCCGATTAGCTCAATCTTTGACTTTCTGACCTTTTTCATCATGCTGGGCATCTTTCACGCTTCCGAGCCGCTGTTCCATACGGGCTGGTTTGTCGAGTCACTTGCCACACAAACGCTGGTACTCTTCGTCATCCGCACCGCTGGCAACCCGCTACGCAGTCGGCCAAGCCGTCCGCTCGCCATCACGACCTTATTGATCGTTGCTATTGGCCTCTTGCTGCCATTCACGCCGCTGGCAAATCCGTTGGGGTTAACGCCTCTGCCACTGAGCTATTTTGCCTTTCTGGCTGGTATGACCGTCACATATCTACTGCTGGTACAGTTGGTCAAGCGACGGATCATGCGAGGAATGCTCAATTAGAAGCACCAGAGGGGAGCTACAGGACATATAACAGACAGGAGAGGCTAAGCAAGAGGCATTCTTACAGGTTTGATTCTTGCCAGGCCGGGAGAAGAGAGAAAGAGAATAGATGAGGAGGAGCATATGACCACATGGTGTGATCTAGAGACAGCCGTGCAGGTGGTGGCCTCCGGCAATCGGGTCTTTGTGCAGGGCGCCTGTTCAACACCCACGCCCCTTCTGGAAGCGTTGGTGGCGCGGGGCGAGGCGCTCTCGAATGTAGAGATCGTCCACCTGCATACCTATGGCCCCACGTCCTACACGGATGAGCGATGGCACGGCCATTTCACCCTGCGTGCCCTCTTTGTGGGGGAGAACGTGCGCCAGGCGGCCAATAGCGGGCGCGCCAGTTACACCCCCATCTTTCTGGCGGATGTCCCCTCGCTCTTTGCCAGGGATGAGTACCTGCCCATTGATGTCGCCTTTGTGCAAGTCTCCCCACCTGATGCACATGGGTATTGCTCGCTGGGTCCGTCGGTCGATGTCACCCGTGCCGCCGTTGATGCTGCCCGGCAAGTAGTTGCTCTGGTGAATCCCAACGTGCCGCGCACGCATGGCGATAGCTTTCTCCCCGTCACACGGCTGGACTACGCGGTGCGCTGGGACGGCCCACTCTACGAAGTGAAGCGCCGGATGCCAGATGCGGTGCAGATGCAGATTGGCCTCCAGGTAGCCAGTCTAATAGAGGATGGAGCCACTTTGCAACTGGGCATTGGCGCGATTCCTGACGCGGTGCTTCAGGCGCTGAGCGACCGGCGCGATCTGGGGGTGCATAGCGAGATGTTCTCCGATGGTGTGCTTGATCTGGTCGAGCGCGGCGTCATTACCGGGGCGCGCAAGCCCCTTGATCGCGGCAAGATAGTCGCCAGCTTCGTGGTGGGGTCGCGGCGCCTGCTCGATTTTATCAATGATAACCCGATGGTGGAGTTGCACCCATCCGACTATACCAACGATACGCGCGTGATCCGTCAGTTTGAGCATATGGTTGCCATTAACAGCGCGATTCAGGTGGACCTGACCGGCCAGGTCTGTGCCGAATCCATCGGTACACATCTCTACAGCGGCGTAGGCGGACAGATGGATTTTCTGCGGGGAGCGGCGCTGGCAAAACAGGGGCGGCCCATCATTGCACTGCCCTCCACCGCACGCCTGCCCCATGCCAGCGGCATCAAAGCCTCACGCGAGTTTCTGGAGCCAGTGGATGGCCTGGTTTCGCGGATTGTGCCGGTCTTGACTCCTGGCGCTGCTGTGACGACCTCACGGGCGCATGTGCATTATATCGCCACTGAGTACGGCGTGGCCGCGCTGCACGGGCGTAATCTAGCCGAGCGTGCCCAGAGCTTGATAGCCATCTCTGCGCCACAATTCCGAGAAGAACTGGAGCGCGCAGCCTACGAGCTACGCTTGCTGGTATAACCTCAGGGGGCAGGACCGTATCCTGCCCCCTTGAAGCCTGGCGCCCGCTTTAGACACGCGCAGGCGGGACGAGATACCAATAGGCTTTGTTGAAGAGCATCTTTTCCATGTGATAGAACCAGCCTGGCTTGGGTGGCACGGGCGGATGCTCATAGTCAAACTCTATCCGCGTGGCACGCGAGTAGCCGGTCTCCATGAAGCACATCACCCGGCCATCGTAGCAGCCCTCACGCGGGTTCACCGTCCGCATGCGCACTCCGGCAACCAGGCGCTCGGCAACCACCGAAGCTTCAAAATGCGCCGCAGAGCCGCTCTTCGAGACAGGGAGATCGGTTACATCGCCAAGCGCAAAGATACCCTCCTGGCCCTTCACCTCCAGGGTAGCTCGATCGGTGGGTAGCCAGCCCTGTGCATCTGCCAGGCCACATTGCTCGGCGATAAGCGCGCCGCGATGCGGCGGCACAATGACCAGCAGATCATAGCCGTCCTCTTCACCTTCAAGTGAGCGCATCAGGCGTTTCTGATGGTCGATCTCCGTCACATTGAAGAAGATGCGCGTCTCGATGCCGCGTTCTGCCAGCAAGGGGGTTGCCAGATTGGAGACGCTTTCGATGGAGAAAGCGCGCGGCAAAGGCGAGTAATAGGTAATCTTCGCCCGCTCGCGCAGGCCAAATCGGCGCAGGTACTCCTCCAGCATGAATGTGAATTCCAGCGGCGCGGGCGGACATTTGTAGGGAATGCCACCAATGGCAACGGCGATGTGCCCGCCCTGGAACTCATGCAGCGCCTGGCGCAAGTGTTCGGCGCCCTCTTGCGTATAGAAATGCTGCGCGTTATTGGTCGCCAGCGCTTCCGGTAGCCCAGGAACCTCTTCGGGGGCGATGCGCGCGCCACTGGCAAACACCAGATAATCGAAATGCAGTCCCTCGTGTACTCCGCTCCCATCTGGACTGGTGATCACGAGTGAGCGATTTTCGACATCAACCTGCTCGGCCCTGCCAATCCGCAGGTCAATGCGATGGCGCAGGAGCGAATGCTCTGAACGTTCCAGATGCTGCGTGTCTTCTCCATTGAACGGGAGATAAAGCCAGCCCGGCTGGTAGATGTGGTGGCCGCTCTGATCGATCAAGACAATCCGTGCTTCGTCCTCATCCAATTCGCGCGCGAGCAAGTTGGCAAGGACGGTGCCGCCCACACCGCCACCAAGAATGGCGATGGTTGGTTGGGGGGTGACACTCGCCATAATAAGTCTCTCTTTCTGCAACACCAGGCGCAGACAAGGCGCGCAGAGCATCAAACCCTGCGCGCCCTGCTGAGCCTTAGTGGTTCTTCCTCACGACAAAGCGGGTGTAGCCTTCCATCGCATACGTGCCCAGATACTCATAGCCTGCTTTCTGAATCCAGGACGGAATATCCTTCGCCGAGCCGGGATCAGAGGACAGCACAGCTAGCACGCTGCCAACGGGCGCGGCGCGCACCACGCGAATCAGTTCCATCAACGGGCCAGGGCAGAAGCTTCCGCGCGCATCCACCTCGCGGTCGATCTTCACCTCAGGCATGGCAATGGGATCAGGCATGATCGCATCTCCTTTTTAGATAAACAGAGTGATCCTGGAGTCTTTAGCGCGATCAACAAATGTTGCCACGCCCGTGACATCCTCCACGATTGGCTCCAGATCAGCCTTCGTCCAGCCAAACAACTCCAGCGTCATCGAGCAGGCCAGCACCTTCACATCCCCCACTTCTTTGGCAGCCTTCAGGTTGTCCATCCACGAGGGCACCTTCTTCGCCTGCATCTGCTGCATCATCATCGGGCCGAAGTCCTCATACTCTTTGCTGATGCGGGTATTCTCCTTATGGTCGCCTTTGCGGAAGGCGGCCAGACCCCAGTTCGTTAAGAAGATCTCGACCTCCAGGCCCATCGCTGCGCCGCCAGTAGCGAGAATGGAAGCGGCCATCAGCTTATCCACCGTGCCAGAAAAGACGATCAACGACATGCGCTCTTTCATCGCATCTTTCTTCTTTCCAGGAGGGGGATGGCTTCGATTAGCCTGCTGCTAGCGCCCCATTGCGCCTGCGTTCCTACCCCCTCCATCAATACCATACCCCCCTGGGGTAACGAAACCTGTCGCCAACTGTTATCAGGAGGTTACATCCGTCCAGGTCTGTGTGGTGGGTTGTTTACCGCTGGGTAACTTCGCATGATGGCTCTCGTAACCAGTCAGTGCTATCTTCAGAGTAGAAGAACGTGATAAGGATTGCTGATCTGAGGAAGGGGCAGTCCCAGAGTACGAGCGAAAGGAGCAATGGGTATGATCTCAAATGTGCAAGCCACAAAACAAGTTCGATTCACCGCGCAAGGGGAACTGGCGCCCTATAGCCGGATTCTGGTGCCGCTGGATGGCGCGGAGCTGGCCGAGGAGGCACTCCCAGCAGCGAGAGCTTTTGCCCTGCGCGCCGGAGCCACCGGCAAGCTTATCCTGCTGCGGGTCAGCCGGGTGGAGTATCTGGTCTATTCGCGCGGCGGCCCGTTTGAAGTCCCCCCAGGGCTGCATCAGGAAATTGACGCCTATTTGACCCGGATGGCGGCTGAGGTCAAGGCCCAGGGCTTCCCGGTCGAGACGGTGCGTACAGAGGGTGATCCGGCTATTGCGATTGTGGATATGGCTCACAATCATCAGGCTGATCTGATCGTCATGGTAACGCATTCGCGTGAAGGGATGGGGCGGCTCATTCATGGCAGTGTGGCTGATCGCGTGCTGCAAGGCGCACCCGTGCCTGTGTTGCTGCTGAAACAGGGCGAAGAGTCGGCTCGCCTCTTCACGCAAGAAGCACGTCCGCATCTGCTCGTGCCGCTGGATGGTTCAGAACTCGCCGAGTCAGTAGTGCTGCGGGCGATCTCGCTTGCCAATCAACTCGGCGCCTCCGTCACGCTGTTGCGCTCGCTGGACCTGCCAGACCTGACGATGGTCCCGCAGAGTCACGCAGGGGCAGCCCCCGATTCCATTCGGGTGATAGTACCTACCGAGCGTCAGACAGCGACGCAGTATCTGGAGAAGATACAGCAGCGCGTGCA
Organism: Ktedonobacterales bacterium; assembly: GCA_046704085.1. Lineage (GTDB taxonomy): Bacteria > Chloroflexota > Ktedonobacteria > Ktedonobacterales > DATBGS01 > DATBHW01. The sequence goes on from JBJKSJ010000036.1 coordinate 7,157, forward strand.
GGCACATGGGATTCCAACCGCCATTGCGGTAACCGAGGGTGGCGCTGCTCCTGATATTGCGGAGCAGGCCAAAGCACTGCAAGAGGCGGGTCATGCCGTCATCATTGTGATGGCAACACATGGTCGCACAGGTGTGGGCCGCTGGCTCTACGGAAGTGTTGCGGGCGCAGTCTTGCATCTGGCGGATGTGCCGCTGTTGGTCATCCGCCCACGCTGAGAGTCCTTCTCTTCAGGCTGTGCTGGCTGAAAGGGTGAATTCTCAACCAGCACAGCCTACCAGCCAGAGCAATCCTGGCTGGTGAAGCGCGGAGAGATGGCTATCACAGGGACGCTCACACAACGCCCATAGGAACGCAGCAAGGAGAGAAGCTGGCCCCACGCTGCGTCGCTGATCGACTTTGCCAGGGTAATGGTTCCTGCAATGCTAATAGAAGCGGGCAATCGAAAACCAGGCACGGTCCGCACTGACTTGACGCGCCATCGAATTGAGGCGAGCGACAAAAGGATAGTCCTGGGCCAACTCGGCACAAGAGCGTTGCAGCGCCGCGTCATTGGCGCCTCGCGTGTCCATCTACAAAAGAAAGGGCCATTCAGTTCCTGCCTAAAGAGCAGGAACTGAATGGCCCGGTTCTGTAAGGGTAGTTTCCTTTTCCAGAGGGGGTGAACCTCTCCAAACGGTGAGTCTGAACGTACTGGAGTTTCAGCAGGCGGGCAACTGACACACGCTGCCACGTATAGCATGAGGAGCTAGCAGAGATAGGTGACCGTTACGGTGGCGCTCCTAAACCGTTCCTAACAGTAGGAAACGGCAGAGCTTGGTGGCCGGTGCCAGCCGCCAAGCCAATCTGGCTCAGACTCTGCATATGCTGGGTTGAGAAGATGGTGTGGATGGCAACCAGAGGGCTGCGCCAGAGCAGGATCATGGGCAAGCCAGGTATGAGGAGGCTTGTGGGATGTATTATCAGGTTGTGGCAAAAGAACTTGCCTCACCAGCAGATTGGGAATACTACCCCTACTGGGCGCCAGGGAACGATCTGAAGGCAGCTGAGCGGCTGGCGCACTATGCGGCACAAAGCGGCTATGAGGCGGCTATTCTCCAGGCAGAACAGATAGGGCTTCTAGAGGAGTTAGCGCGCGGCGTGATCGACCGTCACGAACTTGGAAGCCTGCCGACCTTGCGTTACCAACCAGGGACAAAGATTTCTCATGGGAACGGGCGTCAGGAACACGAAGTCCAGAAAGTCTTCCGTCTCGCTATCCCTCCCACCCCGTATGAGGAGGGACAGGACAAGAGCAAATTGGACCAGCGCCGCCAGGATATGGAGCATGGACCAGGCGGAGATGTAATCATGAAAGCTGAAGAGCGGATAAAGCAGTTCTCCTTGCCAATCCAGATGGATGTGGTGAGCGCCTGGTTGCGTTTGCGCGAACGAACAGAACTTGGAAGCGTTGGCGGCGCCACCGACGGGACACCAGAAGACACCATCAATGAACGAGACGCCAGTTAACGTCGAGACAACGAGCATCCCAGAAACTTTGCGTCCCCAGGTGATATGAAACGCATTACAAGCCTGGATGATAGACTTGGGTCTCATCAATCTTCAGCACCGCCTATGTGCGTCCAGGACACCCCCGAACCGTTGAACTGCTGACCCTCCCCTTCAGGCGAGGTCTAAGCCTCCCCGCGAGATGAGGACCAAACTCCCCCTTTCAACCCGCCCTCGGCAGGAAGTCTTACACGGCTGCGTCAGCTATCCTCTAAGGAGGATAGAACCGCATCTGGAGTGTCCGGGCAAACGCCCGGCAAAAGAAGGGAAGAGGAACTATGGACCGTTCAATGGATGAGCAGAGTTCAACCAAGGTACAGAGCGCCGAAGTCCGTCAGGTAGTCGGGCAGATCGCCAAATGGTGGTGGGTGTGGCTCATTTTCGGCGTCCTGTGGATATTTGCTTCACTGGCTATCTTACAGTTCCAGGCCCCCTCGATCACCTTAGTGGGGGTCATCATAGGCGTGATGTTCCTAATAGCCGGCGCCCAGGAGTTTCTCATGGCCGCTGTTGCCCAGAGCTGGAACTGGCTCTGGATCATCTTTGGAGTCCTGCTTATGATTGCTGGAATTATTGCCCTGGTTGAGCCTGTGAGTACCTTCGCCGCAGTGGCCGATACCCTCGGTTTCCTGACTCTGCTGGTCGGAGCCTTCTGGATCATTGAAGCTTTCATCACAAGCGAGGCGAATGAACTCTGGTGGCTTGGGTTGATCGCAGGTATTATGATGGTCGTCCTGGGCTTCTGGATCGGTGGGCAATTCTTCGCTACGAAAGCCTACACCCTGCTCATCTTCGCCGGAATCTGGGCGTTGTTCCACGGTATCACCGACATCATCAAAGCGTTCCAAATCAAGAAAATTGGCGAGATGATAGCTGGCTGAGGGACAAAACGAGCAACACATAAAGAGCGAAAAGAGGTGGGCCGATGTTTCGCACCAAATATGCTCTGAGTCTTCGTGAGCAGCTCGCCCTCTTACAACACGAGGGGTTCACCCTGGCTCAAATCAAGGATTACCTGCGCTATCGCAAGCTGTATTGCATCGGCTGCTATCAAAGCGGCTATGATGCTGGCGAGAATTATCGGCTGACCTTTGCCCGCTGGCTCTATCAGCAGGGCAAGATCGAAGGGTAGCCTGGGCAGGCAAGCAACAGAATGGCCTGCGTCCGGCCCTCTGGGAAGCCTGCCCATCCCTTCAAGCTTGGTCGGCGACCGCGCCTGTAATTAGGCGCGGTCGCCGACCTGCTGTGCGCATCTCGGTGACCAACTCACGCAGCCCGGCAACCTCTTTCTACACAAGGAGGTTTCTGCCCTCGCCCAGCCCGCCCATCCGCAGGCGCCAGGAGCAGCCCTGGAAGCAGAGCGCCGCATATTGCTCCACGCGCTGCGCTGCTGACTGGCTCCTCATCCAACAGGTTGAGACATCTGGTCAATCGCTGCGGTTGCAGCCAGCAGCAAAACCTCATCCTCCCCCGGAGCAATCTCCACCCCATACGTATCGCGCAGGCGGAACCATTTCTTCGAGATTTCTGCCACCGGCTGGCGGCCCCGTTCAATCCGATACTCATGCGCAAGAATGTTGCCCTGGGCCTCCAGGTCCGGCGCCCCGCGAATGCTGATGGTGAACCTGTCCCGCAGAGGCGCGATCAGGTCTTTCTTCACCGAGGCCACCACCTGGCCGCCGCGCTCAATGTCTAGCGTGTCTTTGACCCGCAGCATTTTCTCCTGGATGGTCGCCAGCTCGCGCCCGCGCATATCTTCAAAGATGAGCGTGTTCCGCACGCGGAGCGCTTTGCCATCCACTTTGAAACTGCGCTGACCTTGCTCGTTCTCGATGAAATAGTCATCTCCAATAGAAATAAGCTTTTCCTTCATCTGATAGCGGCTTCCCGTACTGCCTCCTGAGGGTGGGCCGCCGCTTTCTCTTCTTCCGCGTAACATGGAACCTTCTCCTTTTTCTAGCTAGGTGGGGGGTTACAGGTGCAGCCGAACCCCCCACCATTTTCAGACCCCATCGGGTTTTCCTACAGAGTATAGACAAAGATGGCACTCTCTACCCCATTCAAGAGGAGGGTCCTCAGGGTTAGTTATCCCCTCTTCTCAGGAAGAGGGGATAACTAACCCTGAGGAGAGGGAATGGAGAGCGCAGCAGTTGCCAATTGCTTGCAGCCAGCATCCCTCGGATCACCTCACTCTCAATCCTCCAGCAATTGTGAAGGGATGACCTTCTTGTTCGGCAACAAGGAGGAGACTAAGAGCGCCAGCAGGACCACACCCAGAACGCAGAGTACAGTGAGCTGCATCGCCTGACTTGCTGCGCCTGGCGCAACCGCAGCCAACGACTGTCGCACCCCTTTGGACAACGGTGCCAGCACGCGGCTCAGTTGGTCCGGGTTAAACGTGTGCAAGATTTGCGCAAATTGGTTGGTGATCGTCTGGAGTCTCTGCGGACTTAGATTAAGCCCGCTACGCTGCGAAACACCACTGACAACCAGATTCGCTGTGGTCGAGACGAGGACGGCCCCAAAGACGGAGATCCCTAATGCGTAACCAATATCTTGAAAGGAACTCAGGAGCGCATTCGACTCTCCCCGTTCTTCCCGCTGGGCCACCGAAAGCACCAGATTGGGCACCTGCCCCACCACCAGCCCGGCGCCGACACCGATGATGATCAACGATGGCAACAGATCAAGCCTTGTAACGGTGGGACTCAGAACCAGATACAGGAACACCAGTCCCCCTGCCATCACGACCAGGCCCACTTGAATCATGTATTTGGGAACCGCCCGCTGACTCAAGCGCAGCGTCAGCAGCAGGACAACAAACATCGCCGCGTTAAACGGCAAAACCGTGATAGCCGTCGCAAACGCCGTCAGCCGGAGCGCCCACTGCAAATAGAGGAACAGGGTGAAGGTCAGGCCAGCCGTGCTGATGACATAGAGGGCATGAGTGATCGCCCCAACTGTAAATGGCCGCCTGCTGAGTAGACCCATCCGCATGAGACCTGCCTGCTGGCTCCGCATTGCCCGGCGCCGCCACCAACGGACCCCATAGATTCCTAGCAAGATGATCCCCACCAGCATGAGTACGGGAACAACGGACAGCCCGAAGAGCAGCCTCACCAGACTGCCGAGGATGGCTGGCGACTGCGTGGCCGTCCACCAGCCATATTCACTGCCCAGGCTGACACCCCACAAGACGGCAATCGTACCAAACAGCAAGAGCAACGCGCCCACCCAGTCGGGCTGAGCCGCGCGCTCCTGTTTGACTTCGGGAATCTCGCGCACCAGGAGCAGGATCACCAGGGCCAACAACGCCTGGGGCAGAAAGGCCAGGCGCCAATTGAAATTGGTGGCGAGCAAGCCGCCGACTATGGGGCCAAGCAGCGAACCAGCAACGAGCGAGGCGTTCAAGGCAATAAAGGCAAATTCCCTCCTGCGGCCTTTATACGCTTCGAGCATCAGCATCCAGGGTAGGGTGATGAGTGGCGCTGCCGCCAGACCGGCAATGAAGGCAAAACCGAAGATCATCATCGCCGTGCTGACGCTCGCCGCCGTAACGATCATGCCCACCGCAAAGAAGATCAAGCCGAGCATGAAGACCTTCTTGCGCCCATATATCCCTGCCAGGCTCCGGGCGGTTGGGAGAGTGACAGCAGCCAATAATGGGAGGAAAACCAACGCGATCTGGACACTGGCGACTGTAGTGTTGAGGCCACGCACCACCGGCCCAGCAATGTTCGCCATCGTGTATAGATTGAACTCCAGCATAAACAGCGTCAGGCAGAGCGCAATCGTAATGCGCCGCTGATTGAGACCGCCGAGATCGCTAGCGGCTGTATCTGCTGGTTGGTGGCTGCGAATACGTTTCCACATAAGCGTGCCTCCAATGGTCCCTGGTCTGGCAACACCTGCTCGCCTGACAGGATGATGGACCTGTGTAGACTCACCCACACTATACGGGCCAAACGTTCTCCAGACCACCTCAGAAAAGATGGTTTGGAGGGATGGTTCCGAACTCTCTTGAGAGAGGGTGAGAGACCTAACCTCAGAGCGAGTGCTTCCTCTTTCATCATCGTTTGCATGAAATGAGGAGGAGCTACACTGCTCGTGGGCAGAAATCATGGTGATGTCCAGACCAGCAAGCACTCATCCTATGGCGAGGTTTGCTTTCCCCATTTAGCTAGGGCAAACCCTCCCCCTGAAAACCCACCTTGCGCGCGAGGCAAGGGGAACGCTCGTGATCTACACTCTGAGCAGAAAGTTTCCTATTCTCACAGAAAGCTAATCACATAGGCCATCCGCACCATGTGCTGTGTTGACTATTTCAGCGGGGAGGTTGCTACCTGATGGAAACCACGAAAGCGCGAGTTGCTATCCCTCTCCCCGTCATCGCGGCCCCCAGCCCAGGGTGACGCCCCAGCCGCCCACTCCCTGGCCGCAGGATGCGCCGCCCGCTTACCATGTGTTAGCCAAGCCGACCGGCGCCCTCTGCAACCTGGACTGTCAGTATTGTTACTTCCTCTCCAAAGCAGCTTTGTATCCGGGCAGCCGCTTCCACATGTCCGACGCCCTGCTGGAAACCTACATCCGTCAACTCATCGCCTCGCACCGCACCCCAGAAGTCACCATCGCCTGGCAAGGCGGGGAGCCGACTCTCATGGGACTGGATTTCTACCGGCGCGCGGGTGAACTCGAAAAGCGGTATCAAAAGCCAAGCACCACCATACAGAACACCATACAGACCAACGGGACGCTGCTCAATGACGAGTGGTGCGCATTCTTCCGCGACCACCAGTTCCTGATCGGTCTGAGCCTTGACGGCCCCCGCGAGATGCACGACGCCTATCGCAAGGACAAGGGCGGCCATCCCACTTTTGATCTGGTGCTGCGGGCCGCCCGACTCCTGCAAAAGCATCGAGTCGAGTTTAACATCCTGACCACCGTGAACGCCGCCAACGCCGATCATCCTCTGGCGGTGTATCGGTTCCTACGCGACGAGGTCGGCGCCCAGTTCATCCAGTTGATCCCCATTGTCGAGCGCATCAATACAGATGGCGGCACGGGCTTTCAGGAAGGCACGCAGGTGACCTCCCGCTCGGTCACCGCCGAGCAGTGGGGTCGGTTCCTCATCGCCGTCTTCGATGAATGGGTGCGGCATGATGTGGGCCGGGTGTTCGTGCAGATGTTCGATGCGGCGCTGGCCTCCTGGGTGGGCGCGCCCCCCACTTTGTGCATCTTCGCCGAGACCTGCGGCAACGCCCTGGCGCTGGAACATAACGGCGATCTCTACGCCTGCGACCACTTTGTGGAACCGGCGTACCGGCTGGGCAACATCCAGCAGGATCGAATGATCGATCTGGTCGCTTCCCCCAAGCAGCGCCACTTCGGCCTGGCGAAGCGCGACACACTTCCGCCCTATTGCCGCGAGTGTGCAGTCCGTTTTGCCTGTCACGGAGAGTGCCCCAAGAATCGCTTTATCACCACGCCCGACGGTGAGCCGGGGTTGAACTACCTCTGCGCGGGCTATCAAGCATTCTTTACGAATATTGATCGGCCCATGCGCCTCATGGCGGACCTCTTGCGCCGCCACCGGGCGCCGGCAGAAGTCATGGCGCTGCTCGCGGGCGCGAAGACCATCCCGCCAGTGCCCGCCGGGCGCCAGGAGTCTGTCTCTGGCCGCAGCGCGCGCCAGGGCTAGCCAGGGCACAGAGCAGGGAAGGCAGGACGTAGGCCAGGGGCAGGTGCCGCGTCCTAAGCCGACTTTCGCTGCCTTCATTGTCTATATTTTTGCTCGCAAAAGCAGCTCGCCCGCGTGGGGTACAAGCAAGATGCCCTCCTGCTCGCGGCCAGCCCATTTGGCTGGATCAATCTCTCGATAATCGAGATACCCCAGATTGACCTTGCGGCAGCGTTCCTCTGGGATGCCCGTCGCCAGCGTAACATGAATGCGCGGCGTCTCGACCCCGCTCGTAACGTCGTAGGTTCCGGTTCCCTTGACGTGCGTGCTGTGCGCCAAAATGGCGCCGGGAACCGTCTTGAATCGCTCCCACTGGCCGAGAAAATAGTCACGCACATGGTAGCCGACCTGATCGATGAGCTTACCATGCGTATAGGAAATCTCGGTCAAATGCGGCGCGTAGATGATGACTTCACCGCCATCGGCAATAGCAGGTTCAGTCTTGTACATCGCTTTGGCGGCGGTCCAGAGATCATCGTATTGCGTGGAGGGCATGGAGAGAACGCGGAGGAAGGCACGCGGCACAGTAATGATATTCAATTGGGCCGAAAGATCGGCAGCCGCATCAAACGCCTCCACATACGAGCCAATATAGAAGCCGTGCAGCGCCTCGCCATGAATCACCAGCGCCAGGCAGAGCAGCGGGCGGTTCACAAACGCCGCAGCGCGGTGAATCACCCGCCGCACAGGCGTATCCTTCACGCCAATCGTCCGCATGCTGGTAACAAGCGCGCCCAGCCAGTGGGTAAAATTGATGATGTCCGACCCAGCAATGCCTGGAAAGAGATACTTGGCTCCGCCGGAGAAGCCTGCTACCTCATGCGGGAAGACTGGCCCGCAGATAACCAACTGATCGTACTCAAAGATCAGGCGATTGAGCATCACCGGCACGTCATCAACCAGTAACCCATCCGTCAGCGACGCCGCCTCTTCCTGAGAAATGACCCCGATGGTTTGCAGCGCCTCTGGCTGATCCCAGCGGTGATTGTAGATCTGCGTCTTGGGATAGCGTTCAGCCCGCTCCGCCGCGCTGACGCCCACCAGCCGATCAATCGCTTCATCCGACATATGCTGATGCGTACCCAGAGCAATCAGATAATCCAAACACGCGACGCGCGGCCCAAGCTCTTCATAGAGCAACTGGAACACCAACGGGATCGGCGCGGTGCGCGTGCCATCAGGAATGATTACCAGCACACGCTTGCCAGCCAACGACAATGAATCACACGCCTGAGCAATTAAGTTCTGGACCTCAACGGACGCGAGCGTTTCAGTTGTTGAGCCTTTGCCGAGTGCCATAGGATCGCCCCTCTCGCTGTTAGACGCCGCCGAAGGCCGAAAATCCGCCATCGACGGCGATGATCTGCCCGGTCACAAAGGCCGCCGCCGGACTCGCCAGCCACAGCAGCGCGCCTACCAGATCATCCGCCGCGCCAAGACGCCCCATTGGCGTGTGCGCCAGGATGGTCTGCATGCGCGGCGTGGGCGCGCCGCTCTGGGCGTCGATCATCAGGTAATGATTCTGCTCCGTCAAAAAGAACCCAGGCGCGAGCGCATTCACACGGATGCGTGAACCATACTCCTGGGCCATGTGGACGGCCAGCCACTGCGTAAAGTTCATCACCGCCGCTTTGGCCGCGCTATACGCAGGAATGCGTGTCAGAGGGCGCAAGCCGCTCATCGAGGCGATATTCACAATGCAACCCTGCCCGCGCTCGGCCATGCTGCGGCCAAACACCTGGCACGCCTGGAATGTTCCGGTAAAGTTTACCTCCAGCACGTGTGCCACCGTCTGGCCTTCCAGCGCAAAGAAAGGCTGTTCGGCGGTTGTCGTTGCCTGGGGGTGGTTGCCTCCGGCAGCATTCACCAGAATATCTACCGGACCAAAAGCCATCCCAAGCTCTTCAGCCGCTCGCTCCAGGGCGGCGCGATCAAGCACATCGCAGGCCACGCCAAGCGCCTGGCCCCCAGCAGCGCGAATGGCCTCTGCCACGCGCTCGCATGGCTCGGCACGCCGCCCCATGATCGCTACCCTCGCCCCAGCCGACGCCAGCGCGCGCGCCAGCGCGCTGCCCAGCGCGCCGCTTCCGCCAGTAACAAGCGCGGTCTGTCCCTCAAGCGTAAAAAGCTGCTGGAAGAAACTTGAGCTATCCACAAACACACGATTCACTTTCTGCTTGATTCAAGGAATGGCTCTGCACATCTCCTGCCCTGCCTGTTATTTGGGATAGAAGCGCGGCTCTGCTAGAGCAGTCTTAATTCAGGCGTAGACGGGGTAATCGGGTGGCCGCATCAAGCGCCTGGGGCCAGCCAGAAACCAGAGACGCGCTGTTGGCCTGATAGCTCTGGCCGCCCTCCAGCTTCAACATGCCAAAATCCAGGTCCTGGATTGGATCGGTCTGAGGTGTGACCAACTGGGTATAGCCAGGCGAAGCAGCATAGTGATACTTTAATTGCAAGCCATCCTCTCTTTCAGTCCAGCTTCCATGCCGCGATGTGAGTTTCTTATGCAACCTGCTCTCTATTCACGCAGGGCAAGCTACGATAGCCCGAAGAGTCTGCCGAGCAGTGTCCGGCAGCCCTGGCGCTCGCTGCCTTGCTTGGCAGCCAGATCGTTGAAGCGCGTCGGGTATTTCCACTCTGCATCCGAGCCACTGGAGGATGCTGGCAGAAGCGTCACCTCTAAAGGTCGTTTCGGTCGCAAGGTGATTACCGGCTGAAACCCAGGATGATAGCCCGGAGCGGGCTGGGGCACGTAGCGTTGGAGCATGCTCGTAAGGATCATCCTGGCCTCAAGCTGCGCAAGCGGCATTCCGATACAGGTGCGTGGCCCGCCTCCAAAGGGGAAATAGGCTCCGGGTGGAACTTGCTCTCCGTTTGCCGGATCCCAACGCTCAGGTCGGAAGGCTTCCGCGTCTTTCCAGATGTTGGGTAAGCGATGAAGCACCCACTGGCTCAAGATAAGCAGCGTGCCAACTGGCAGGCGTACCCCATCCAGTTCGCACTCTTTGGCGACGAAGCGCATCTGCAACCACGCCGGAGGATACAAACGCATCGATTCGTTCAACACCCAATCAAGATAGGGCAGGTTCGCCAGATCATCAATGGTGGGTTCCCGGCCAGCCAGGGCGTTGGCAATGTCAGCCTGCAATCTGGCGCGTACTTGCGGATGTTGTGCAAGCAGATAAAACGTCCAGACGAGGGTGATCGCGGTCGTTTCATGGCCCGCCGCCAGGAAGGTCAGGATGTGGTCATGGATCTGTCGCTCGGTCAGCCTGGCGCCAGGCGCCTCGCCACTCTCGGCTGACATCAGCATGGAAAGCACATCGTGATAGTCGCGGTCATCGTCGCGGCGCTGGGCGATCAGGGTATAAATCAGCATATTCAACTGCCGCATGGCCGCCATACGCTTGCCATAGCCGGTAATCGGGTTATCGATGCGAATATTCAGGAGATCCTCTGCCATGCTGGTCGAACTGCCGATCACGCCATCAAAGGCTGCGCTGAGCGGCCCAAGCTGGTTCGACAGGTCAATGCTGAAAAGACACTTACTGACAATCCGCAAGGTCAACTCCTGCATGGCACGTGAGAGATCGACGTGATCGACGGGACGCCAGGTGTCAAGCAGTTCCTGGGTATAGTCCGCGATGATCCGGGCATAGCCTTCGACCTGCTTTTTGTGGAAAGCCGGTTGTATCGCGCGGCGCTGCTGGCGATGCTTTTCGCCATCGATGGTCAGCAATCCCTCGCTCGCAAAGCCCCCATTGCGCTCTTCCTGAAACACGCCGCGATTGGAAAAATCACGCGGGTGTTCCACCAGCACATAGCGCACATGTTCCGGGCGGAACAACACTACAGCCGGCATCTTTCCAACGTAGATCGTCGCCATATTGCCATAGGTCCGCTGTGTCTGTTGCAGAAATCCCAGCGGATCGCGTCTCAATGAGAGCAGGTTGCCAATATAGGGTAACGGGCGAGGCCCAGGTGGAAGCATGGACTTCGTTTTTGGTGGCTCTTGCACAGTAGTTGCCATAGGCTTCTTCTCTTTCCTCTCGTGTGCAACCGAAGCAAAACTCACTCCCCCTTAATCATAAGGCAGAAAATGGCGCAAGAACCACCTGAAACGTTGTGTCAGGATGGTAGTATGGAGAGAACTCAGAAGAGTGCGATCACTTTGGAGGATTGGATGAGTAAACACGGCCCAGTTCGGGGCAAAGAGACGCCGCCAGTGGCGCGGAGCCAACGATGGGTGCTGATTATGGGCGGCGTGGCAGGGGGCAGTTTGATCACCTTTCTGGCGATACTCGCCTGGAGGCTCTTCTTCGCCGGGACGGCCTCGCTGGTCGTGGTGACGACCACAACCGTGCCCATTCAGCCAACTGCCTCCAGCATTCCTCCGCCTTCGCTTGATCAGCGGATCGATACTTACATCCAGCATATGACGGTGACGCAGCAGATCGGCCAACTGCTCATGCTCTCCGTCTATACCGATGCCTACTCCGCCGCGTTGGATGGCCCGCTCCAGCAGGCGCAGATTGGCAACGTCGTCTTTTTTCCTGACCATAACAACGGGCCGCTCATGCCCACGACCCTGGCGGGCTTGCAGCAGCTTATCCACGATCTTCAGGCACATGCTACCAGCCCCCTCTTGATCGCCACCGATGAGGAGGGAGGCAGCGTGGACCGCCTCAAGTATTATTTTGATCCCTCGCCCTCACCTGAAGAACTGGCGAACACTGGTGATCCTCAACGGGCGTATGATCAGGCAACGCTCGATGCCCAGCGAATGCAAGAGGTGGGGATCAATGTCGATTTTGCCCCACTGGCCGATGTGTATCAAGGGGGCGCCATCGATATGAGCCGCATGTTTGGCAAGACGCCGGCTAATGTGACACGCTTTGCGGGCGCATTCCTGGATGGATTGCAACAACATGGGATTGCTGGCACGTTGAAGCACTGGCCTGGCATTGGTGGGGTGCAGTCGAACCCCGACTTCGCCTTGCCGACGCTCAACCACACCAAGGAACAGCTCAACGCAGTTGATTTCGCCACGTTTCGGGCCTTGCTAGCCCATCATCCCAGCCTGATCATGGTGACACATGTGCTGGTGCCTGCCTATGACCAAACTTTTCCCGCGTCCTTATCGCCGACCCTGGTTGATGGTGTCCTGCGCGGGCAACTCGGCTATCAGGGAGTCGTAGTCACGGATGCAATGGAAGCGGCCAGCATTACTCAATTCATGCAGCAGCGCGGTTATACCGATCCCGCGCAGGCAGTCGGAGAGGCCAGCGTCCTGGCAATTCTGGCGGGCGAGGATCTGATTGAATGCCCCGTAGCTCCAGACCTTGAACAGGGGGTGGTTACGGCAGTGACACAGGCAGTTCAGTCCGGGCGAATCTCGTTGGAGCGGCTCCAGCAGTCCGTTCATCGCATCCTGCGCTTGAAAGTACAGATGGGCCTGCTCTCCCTGCCACCAACATAGAGAACGATTGCTGCGCCGCATGTTGTACACTAGAGGCAAAGTTTTGGGGATGCCATTGCGCCAGCCCAGGATCACCGCAGGACGATGCCCCTGGGCTGGATCAAGCTGCTAGAAGCTCATCACGGGAACACAGGAGTATGTGCCATGACCGTCCATGTCGCCCAAGACAGTGCCATCCACTCCGACTCGGATACTGGCTCGCAGCACGCCCGCATAGCCATCGTCGGCGCTGGCTTTTCCGGCCTGGGGATAGCGATCCGCCTCAAGCAGCGAGGCATCGACGACTTTGTGATCCTCGAACGCGCAGCAGACGTCGGCGGAACCTGGCGCGACAACACCTACCCAGGCTGCGCCTGCGACGTGCCCTCTCACCTCTACTCGTTCTCCTTCGCGCCCAACCCAACCTGGACCCACACCTTCTCGCCCCAACAAGAGATTCTGGACTACCTGCGCTGGTGCGCCGGGCGCTTCGGCCTCGCCCCCCATATCTGCTGGAATACCGAGTTGCTCGACGCCACCTGGAACGAAGACGCCCGGCAGTGGCGGCTCATGACGGCCAGGGGCACATTCACCGCCGAGATACTCATCCTCGGCAATGGCCCGCTCAGCGAGCCAGCGATACCAGCCATTCCTGGCCTGGATCGCTTTACAGGGACACTCTTCCACTCGGCGCGCTGGAATCACAGCCACGACCTGACCGGAGAACAGGTGGCAGTCATCGGGACGGGAGCGTCAGCGATCCAATTCGTGCCGCGCATCCAGCCACAGGTCGGCCAACTGCTGCTGTTCCAGCGCACCCCACCCTGGGTTCTGCCACGCCTGGACCGCCCAATCTCCAAACGACAACGCGCCCTCTTCCGCGCGCTCCCCATTGTCCAGCGCCTCGCGCGCGATAGGATTTACTGGCAGCGCGAGATGCTTGTCCTCGCCTTCACCTCGCGCCCCCAGTTGATGCAACGCGCGGAGCAGATTGCCCTGCGCCACTTGGAGGCGCACATAGACGATCCTGGACTCCGCTCCAGGCTGATCCCTAGCTACCGGATGGGCTGTAAACGCATCCTGCTCTCCGACGACTTCTATCCGGCGCTCAACCAGGCCAATGTTGAGGTAGTGACCGAGCGGATTCAAGAGGTGCGTGCCGCCAGCGTCGTGACCGCCGAAGGCGTAGAGCGCGAAGTCGATACAATTATCCTGGCGACTGGCTTCCACGTCACCGACATGCCAGCGGCGCACTACGTGCATGGACGCGGCGGCCAGACGCTCGCTGACGCCTGGCGCGATGGCCCCCAGGCATACCTGGGGACTACTATCGCCGGGTTTCCGAACCTCTTCTTGATGATCGGCCCCAATACTGGCCTGGGCCACACCTCGATGGTCTTTATGATCGAGTCCCAGATTGCCTACATCCTCGACTGCCTGCGCCGCATGAACCGACGGCGCCTGCAAACCGTCGAGGTGCGCCCCGAAGCACAGGCGACCTTCACCGAGGAGGTACAGCACCGCATGCGCGGCACCGTCTGGACCTCCGGGTGCGCCAGTTGGTATCTCGACGCAAAAGGGCACAACACAACGCTCTGGCCCGGTTACACCTGGCAATACCGCCGCCGGACGCGCCGCTTTAATCTGGCAGACTACGCCCTGACTTCCCAGCAGCGCTCACCCCGCAGCGTCGTAAGTCGCTAGAACATCGGTCAAGCAGTCCTGTTTTCGTCCCAGCCCACGCAGGTGGGCTGGGCGGCATGGGCGAGCGAGAGGTCCGAGCGACCAACGGGAGCGAGAGTGCGCCCGCCGCCGCAGGTGCGGATTTATCCGCCAGCTACTCCGGCGCTTGCCCAGAGAACCACGCCATCATCGCTCACCAGCTTGCGGATGCGCCCCGCGTGCGCCAGCGCCTGGAGGTGCGCCAGCGTCTCCATCAAGGCCAGGCGCTGCTGAAACGGCTCGCCCTGCACACGCGCAAAGATCGTTGCCGCGATCTCCCAGCCACTGCGCGGGCCAGACGTGAGCAGCGCCAGCATCTGCCCCTTGCGCCGCTCGTGGTGCGCCAGCGTCTCGGCAATGCGCGCCCGGTGGTCGCTCATCGGGTCGCCGTGACCAGGCAGAGTCAGCGCCACATCAAGTTGCTCGATAGCGTGGAGCGCCGCGTAAAAATCATCCAGCGGGCTGGGCGAAGACTGCGGATGCTGCGAAATATTCGGCGTCGTGCCCGGCAGCAAGTGATCACCCGCCAGCAAGAAGCGCCGCTGTGGGTCATAGAAGCACAGATGCCCAGGCGAATGGCCGGAAGTCCAGAGCGTCCGCAGTTCCATACCGCCGATCTCCAGCGTCTCGTCCCCCTCCAGCAGCACATCGATCTCCGTCGGCTGCACGCTGTTCAACATCTGGAGCGACACCTGCGAGAGCGCCACCGCCTCTTTATCCGACGCCCCATGATGTCGCAGCCACTTCTCCACCTCCACCAGCAGCGGCGCCACCGCCCGATAGCGGCTGGCGATAAATGGCTCCTCCAGGCGATGGGCAAAGACCGGCGCGCCGCTGGCCTCCCGCAGCCGACTTGCCGCGCCCATATGGTCAGGATGCACATGCGTCAACAGCAGATGCGTCAGGTCGCGCGGTGTAATGCCCAGTTCAGCCAACCCCTGCTCCAACACCGACCAGGCCGCCTTGCTGTTCAGGCCGCAATCCACCAGTGCAAAGCCATCGTGGTGCTTCAGCAGATAGAGATTCACCGTGACAGGCGGAAAAGGCAGCGGCGAGATAATGCGATAGACATCAGGGACAATAGCTTCTGCAACGGCCATCCGATCTCCACTCCTTCGCAGCACCGAACGCCCCCTCGCTTCCACGCAGCGATGCGTGCGAGGACGAGCGCAAACATGAGCATATTACAGGCTGCATAGTTCAGCCACTCTCAGTATATTATATCGTCAGAAGCGGAGAACCGGGATTGGTAGCGCCGCCCTTCCAGGCGTCAAAGCGTTGGGCTGCTGAGATGCTGGCGCTCTGCGCCGCGAGGCTGCCCTGCACAACAACCTGGCCGACCTCAGGCTTTCCCTACGGGTTCGGTGAATGGATGTTCGCTGCGGCTCATGCGGGCAATGGTGGCAATTGGCAGCAGGAACCAGGCCAGGTTGGCAAGAATGACCATGCCAAGGTGTGGGCTTGCAGAAGGACCATAGATTTCCTCAGAGAGAATGATCGTAACGTTTGTCATCATCACCGAGGCCCAGATAATGCTGGGGATGCGTATCCAATCCTTGCCCTTCACAAAGGCGTAGATGGCAACCGCGTAGAAAGGACCAAAGAAGAGCGAATCAATCCAGATGGTTGCCTTCCACCAGACGGGGCGGGCCAGCAGGAGCGGATCATACGTGCGGCCCCACCAATGCACCATATCGATGAATGGCGCAGGCGGCCAGATGGGATAGTGAAAGCTGAACGGGTTAGGAATAATGATCTGTTCAATATCAACAATATACGTGATGAAGAGCAGGTTCACCGCAAAGAAGCCGATAAAGAGTACATCGAGCCGCCGACGCGCGAGCGGAATCGTTCTTCGCGTCGCCTTCTGTGCTTGCGCAGACGCTTCAGCATGCGCTGCTGGATACTGGAATGCCTCTTCCACAGGAGCAAACCCCTTTTCCCGGCACTGATCGCCAGACGTGATTCAACCAACCTGATAGCATCATACCCTGCCAGTCAAGCACAAACCATTTCTGAAAAGCAATGCTAGTTGCGCAATGCCACAGGGGCCGCTAATAGAGTCCAGCGGGCGCGCCAAGGCGCGTGCGAAAACGCGCTACCGACTCAGGATGCGCATTCGCGCCAATACGTGCCAGGAAGATATTGGCCGGGTCCATATGCAGGTTGGGTTCTGTCGCGTACATCTGCTCGAAGCCCGCTTTCTGGAAGAGTCCGCGAATCATCGCGCCATAGGCCATGCTGCCCAGGCCGACCCCATCCAGATCCCAGTGCCAGGCATATCCCAGGGCGAAGAGGATCACCTCGTCAAAATAAGCCGGTTCCAGCGCAAACTCCAGCAGCGCGCTCGCCAGGCCCAGGTGTCGCCAGTTGGCGCTGACCTCAATGGCTATCTCGTAGAGACCATCAATGCCCTCCCACCAACCATCCCCGGCACAGATGCTCACCTGCCCAACCAGGACGCCCTCTGGCGTATGCGCCACGATCAGTTCAGAATCAGGGCGGGATGCAATGCGCTTGAGCAGTTCCTGCTCGCGATCAGCCCGGCGGGCAAAGGATCGCAATCCCTCATCAGGATGGAGCCGCTCCACGAACGACGGCGGGCACCAGTCGCGCAAGAGGATCGGACCGCGTGCGGTCTCAAGCGTCTGCACACGCGGCTCTGGCGCCTGCCCGGCCAGGCGCAGCAGATCGGGGACGCCCGCGCTGGATGCTTCAGGCCGCACTGCCGGAAACGGCGGCTCTGGCACATGCGGGTGCGCGTGCGGATATGCCTGCCGCACCTGTGCGGGCAGGAAAAGTCTTCGCGCCTGCGCGACAATACGCCGATTGTTGCGCTCAATTTCTGCCCGGCGCGGCTTCGCCGGAAAATCTGCCGGGTAATCAAGAAACCGCAGGGGCAGAATGTCTGGACTCTCTGCCTGCCAGCGATCAAGCCAGGCAGCAGGAAGTTCCTCTGGCAATGCTCGTCCCGATAGCTCCGACCAGACCAGCGCCCAGGCGCGCGGCACTACCCGATAGATGTCATAGCCCCCGCCGCCGAGCGCGACCCAGCGACCATGGCAATGTTCATGGGCCAGTTGATGTGTTAACCTGGCCTGGGCCGCTGCCGCCTGTGTAGTAAGCGCCAGATGGGTCAAAGGATCCCAGCTATGCGTATCACAGCCATGCTGGCTGACCATGAGATCGGGTCGAAACGTCTCGACCAGAGAGGGCAGCAGCGCCTGCACGGCCTCCATCCAGGAAGCGTCCTCGGTAAAAGCATCAACCGGGATGTTGACGCTAAAGCCTCGCCCGGCCCCTTGCCCCACTTCCAGGACATCACCCGTCCCAGGGAAGAGATAGCGACCTGTTTCATGGAAAGAGACGGTCATCACTCGTGGTTCGTCGTAAAAGGCCCATTGCACTCCGTCACCATGATGCCCATCAAAATCGACATAGAGGATACGCGCCTCATATTCCTGGAGCAAGGCCGCAATCATCACCGCCGCGTCATTATAGATGCAGAAACCGGAGGCGCGATCACGCATGGCATGATGCAGCCCACCAGTCGGGTTGAAGGCATGGCGCGCCGCCCCAGACATCACGGCGCGCCCAGCCGCCAGGCTTCCGCCAGCGATGCGCGCAGAGACCGCGTGCATCCCGGCAAAGACCGGATTATCGCCCATGCCAAATCCATAGAGTTCTAGATCGGCCACGCCCTCACCAGTGAAGTCATCTCTTCCGCCATCAGGGGCGCTCAAACGCTCCACTGCGTCGAGATACGCAGCGCTGTGCGCCAGCAGCAACTCATCGCGGCTCGCCTCTTGCTGAAGCAGCACCTCTGAGCTATCAAGCTGGAGTATTCCTGCCGTTTCCAGCACATCCACCAGAAGCGTGTGGCGACGTGGGCGCAGGGGATGGTCAGGGCCAAAATCATACTGGCCCAACTGCGGGTCATGGACGAACAGCACGCCGACCTCTGGCAGCGGAGGAGTTGTGGGGACAGCTTTCTGATTCTCTGGCTCGTCGCTCCCATCAGGCAAGCTCATAAAATTGGCCGCAGTTCCTCCCCATTCGGTGCAAGAGATGGGGAAGAGCCGCGCTCTCCTTTCCAAACATCGAAGAAAGCAGGTACAACGTCATCATAGCCCTTCTCGGCGTCATCAGCAAGAGGGTCAGCCACCCCCCCTTCAGCCCAAGCGCCTTCCACTTTTATGGTATCTGAGAAGAAAAGATGCTTGTATTCTGCGCAGCATCTCAGGGAGTGCGGTATAATGAAGGTTGGCTAGAGGCCAGGAATGAACATTCTACCCAACACAGCTATGCAGCACCCATCATCGCAACCTTCACAGAACTCCCAACCTACCCCGGCTCCCCGAATCGTTGCTGGCGTGATTGAGCGCATTACCTTCCAAAACGAAGAGACCGGGTATACGGTCGCCCGCTTCCTCCCCGATCCGCTGTATCGGTCCTCCAACGCTGCCGGAGCAGGCCGCAGACCATTTCGTGGTGGCAAAAAGGGTGACGAGCATCTTGTCACCATCGTCGGCGCCCTCCCTGGCGTAGTCGCCGGGGAAGCAATGGAACTCAAAGGCTTCTGGCAGCACCACGCGCAGCATGGCTGGCAATTCACCGTTCAAGATTATCACTCCATCTTGCCCGCCAGCGCCCAGGGGATTCGTAAGTATCTGGGCAGCGGTCTCATTAAAGGGATCGGTCCTAAAACCGCCGAAAAAATCGTAGCTCGCTTTGATGTGGAGACGCTCTCCATTCTCGAAGATGCTCCTCAGCGATTGATCGAAGTGCCTGGGCTGGGTCGGCGAAAAGTTGAACTGATCATTACAGCCTGGGCAGAGCAAAAGGCCATCAAAGAGGTCATGCTCTGCTTGCAAGAACTCGGCGTCAGCACCAGCCTTGCGGTGCGTGTCTACAAACACTACCGCGACGCGGCTGTGACCATTGTGAAGAATGAGCCATATCGCCTGGCCCGTGATGTCTGGGGGATTGGGTTCAAAACAGCCGACAAAATTGCCCAGGCTCTTGGCTATACCCAGGATCACCCGGAGCGCATCAAGGCAGGTACGCTCTTTGCCCTTTCAGAAGCGAGCGATAATGACGGCCATACCTACCTCCCTTTCTCCGATCTTGCCAGGAAAGCTGCCGATCTGCTCGGCGTCAGCTCCAGTCAGGTAGAGCGAGCTATCACCGACCTGGCGCTGGAGGGCGGCGTCCACATGGAGGCATGGGAGGAAGAAGAGGACGCTGCCGTAAACGATCCGGCGCTGGCTGATGATCTGGCGGTGTATCTGCCGCCTTTCTATGCCGCCGAGCAGGGGACGGCCCGAAACCTTCTGCGTCTGGCCGCCTGTCCCCCAGAGCGTGGCCGGTTGGCCGAGTTGCAGCAGATAAACCTTCCGGTGATGTTCGATTACCTGACTGAGCGGGTGAAGCTGACACTGGCCCCCCAGCAGCAAGCTGGGATCAGCATGGCCCTCACCAACCCGGTCAGCGTGCTGACGGGCGGACCAGGGACCGGCAAAACCACCTCACTGCGCGCGCTGATCCACGTCTTGACGCTCAAGCACAAGCGGGTGATTCTGGCAGCGCCGACAGGCCGGGCTGCCAAACGGCTCTCCGAGGCGACAGGCATCGAGGCGAAAACGCTCCATCGCCTCTTGCAACTGCGGCCCGGCAGCCAATCTCAATATGACCGCAGCAATCCGCTGCCTGCCGATATGCTCATCATCGATGAGGTTAGCATGCTTGATACGCTGCTGATGAATAGCCTGCTCAAGGGAGTGGCTACAGGAACACACGTTTTGCTGGTGGGTGACTCTGACCAACTACCCAGTGTCGGCGCAGGGAACGTGCTGGCGGATATTCTGAGCAGCAGCATCCTACCTGTCGTGCGGCTGGAGCATATCTTCCGTCAGGGCGCCGGGAGCGCGATAGCCACCAACGCGCAGCGGATCAACCGGGGCGAGATGCCCCTGAGTGGGCAGGGCATAGCCGATTTCTTCTTCATTGCCCAGGATAATCCAACCCTGGCGCGTGATCAAGTCGTTGAGTTCGTCACCAGCCGCATCCCTGCCCGGTTTGGTTTTCGTCCAGACGAGATACAGGTACTCTCGGCCATGCACCGGGGCGCCTGCGGGGTTGGCGAACTTAATCAACAACTCCAGGCAGCCCTGAATCCGCCGACAGCCGACAAAGCGCAGAAGCAATACGGCGGAACGCTCTTTCGTGTCGGCGATAAAGTGCTGCAACTGCGCAACAATTATGAGAAAGAGGTCTTCAACGGCGACGGAGGGGCGATTACCGCCATCTCGTCTGAAGACCAGGCGATCAGCGTCAAGCTGGATGATGGGCGCGCGATCTCCTATGACTTCGGGGAGTTGGACGAACTGACCCTGGCCTACGCGGTGAGCATCCATAAAGCGCAGGGAAGCGAATACCCGGTGTGTGTCATCCCGCTGCTGATGGAGCAATATCTCTTGCTAGAGCGGCAGCTTCTCTACACGGCGATTACCCGCGCGCGCCAACTGGTGGTTCTGGTGGGCAGCAAGAAAGCCCTGGCGATTGCCGTCAAGAACGGGCCAAAGCGCGAGGCAGCAGCGGAGGCCGGAAAGGCAGAGCAAAACCCAGCGCCAGCTTTGACCGTCCCACGCCATCGAGCGTCCCGCTATACAGGATTAAGCCGACGCTTGCGACGGCTGAAAGCACCCTGATGCGTCTTCAAGCCAGAATGAGCCGATAGCCATCCTCGGCCATCTCTGCCTGGGCTTCTCCTGCCGCCTGCGCCACAATCGCATGCCAGGCTTCTTCGGCTCCCAGCCGATAGACGAGCAACCCTGGCGCCTCAACAGGTTCATCGCCCGCCAGCAAGAGCGCCACCGCGTGCCCGCGCGCCCGCTCCTGGAGGAGCATATCAATCACTGGCGGCGTCACGGCGGCAGCGGTACTGACCAGCACAATCGTCGTGCCAACGGGCAGACGGGTTTGCTCTTTCACCAGAAGCTCTTCGACAGGCGAACCCAGATAGGGGATCAGGCGAGCGAGCGCCTCTAGCACGCGCTGAAGCTGCTCTGGCCGGCTGGACGGAGACAGCCGCACGCGCGCCGCGAGAAATGCTTCTTTGGTGGAGTTTTCCCCCGATGCCGGTGGCAATTCGTCCACCTCGGCCATTGCCTGCATTCCATTGGAATAGAGGCCCACTGCGTAGCCCTGCTCAGCAGCCCAGGAAGCTACCGAGGCAGCCGCCGTCATTGCCAGGTCAAGCAGCGCCGGATTCACGCCCAGCGTTGGATTGGCGTAGCTGTTGATGTTGAGAAAAAGCGCCAGCGTCCAGGTCGTCGTCGAATCATACACCTTACTTTGCAGCGTCATGGCACGCGCGGTGGCTTTCCAATGGACCCGGCGCATTCCGTCGCCAGCCACCCAATCGCGGACACCCACCACGCGCAGCGGGTCTTCTAGCAGGCGCTGATACGAGGCATGCTCTCCAAAAGGATGACGCGATGGCAAGCCGAAGCGTTCGATAGGCAGAATCGGTGGATAGACCAGCAGGGTATCAAGCTGTTCAAGACGTTGTTCGCGGGTCAACAAACCAAACGGGTCGCCGCTGCGCAGCGTCACCGGCCCCAGCGTAAAGACCCCCCGCGCCAGACAGCGAATATGATAACGTCGGCTGACGCGCTGAAACCACCAGAGCGAGAGCGCGTTCACCAGCAGCATGCGGCGCGGTTTGAAATGGGGTTGCAGGCGCCAGCCCTGAAGCGTCAGCGGTTCAGGAAACTCGTCTTCCACCTCCAACCAGGGCAAAGGGAGCAGTTTGCGATTCTCTACACTCAAGCGGAAGGTAATCGTCTCGCCAAAGAAAACCCGCCGCTCACCTAGCTGCCGACGATAGACCAGACCAGAAAAGCAAAAACGATACCAGAGTTCAGGGATCACGGCCAGAGCCAGCGCCAGCAGCCCGGCCACAAAGATGAGTGGCTCGTGCAGCAGGATACTGCCGATGAGCAGGATTACCGCTACCAGATACCAGGGACGGCGCGAGCGCAACTGCTCTTGAGACAGCCAGGTTCCCTCATCAGCGTTCGTGGGCATCACTCACCCTTGCCCTTTCTGGCGGGCCAGGCGCTCTCGCTGCTCACTATCGCCTCTCAAAGAGCCATCCTGAGGGAGAACTTCGACGGGCACAGGCGTTGAGCCGATCAACTCGATAATCGTTTGCTCGGCGCTTCGCCCCCGCGAGCGCGCCTGGGCGCTCAAGATCACGCGATGCGCCAGCATGGCGGTCGGCAGCCGCTTGACCTCATCGGGGCGCACAAAGGCGCGCCCGGCAATGGCCGCCAGTGCCTGGCTGGCATGTTCCAGCGCCAGGGCCGCGCGCGGACTGGCGC
>JBJKSJ010000037.1:0-6164 GCA_046704085.1 Ktedonobacterales bacterium
GGGTAAAGAGATCGTCAATCAGCGCCTGGAGGCGAATCGTCTCCTGTTCCATGACCTGCAAGTCGTGGCGGAGCGTCGGCGGAGGCGCAGCGTTCCAATGGATGCGCGTGGATTCGAGATAGCCGCGCAGGGTAGCTACCGGCGTGCGCAGTTCATGGGAGACGCTGGCAACCAGTTCGCGCCGGGCCTTGAGGAGCGTGGCGACGGCATCGCGCTCCTCCTGAAGTTCGCGCATCGCGCGTTCAAGACCAGTCGCCATTGCGTTAAAGTCGGCCTGAAGGCGGGCAATTTCATCCTCGCCCTGGACGGGCACGCGGATACTATAGTCTCCCTTGCGCAGCACGCTGGCTGCCGTAGCAAGCCCCTCGATGCGGCGGACGACGCGGCGCGAAAAGAGATAGGAGAAGAGCGCCGATGGCGGCAGAACCAGCGCCAGCGCGATGCAGGTAAAGACGGTCAGCCCAAGGAGGATCGAGAGAACATAAAAAGGAAAGCCCGTCGAGGTGAGGATGTCTACGCCCGTCACCAGCGTGCCGAGCATCCCGGCGCCCAGCACGACGACCATCAGATGCGCGTGCGTCAGCGCCCAGCGCAAGCGCGTGCGCCGCATGCGGTTCCAGCGCAGCCAGAGGCGCACACCGACGCGGCAGGCGAGAAAAAGCCCCAGCGCCCCGGTAAAGACGGCCAGCAGCACCTTGAGCAGTGATGTGTCATGCTGAATACCCGCGTCCAGCAGCGTCTGGAAAGAGAACGTTTCTCGACGGAGGAAGATCAGCGCAGCAGCGAGCAACAAGGGGAGCATGGAGAGCGCCAGGACGACGGCAACGGCGCCTTCATAGAGCGCCTGGCGCAGCCAGCGGCCAGCAGGGAGGCGCAGGCGCACGGCGCACCAGAGGATGCAGCCTGGACCACCCAGGATGATGATACTGGACACAAGCTGACCAGAGCCTTCAGAAGACGTGGGGAAGGGTGCGAATCCAAGCGGAAACAAGACGGCCAGCAGCACCGTTTGCGCGAGCAGGGTTTCGATGATGGCGCGGGGCGGACTGGCACGCAGGAAGGGTTTGCGCCAGCGTGTCGCCAGCCCTTTTGCCTGGCGGGCCTGACGCTGCGGGAGCGGCGCACCCTGGGATGGCTGGCCCTTTTCGCTCAGGGCGAAGATTATCAACTGAACGATCAGGCAAAGCAGCACTCCGCCAACGATCACGATCAAGGCCCAGGACTTCATCATCGTCTCCTCTTCTGCCTCAGCGTTCCGGGCGCAGGCGATAGCCGACGCCCCAGACCGTTTCAATCGCCTCGCCCAGCGGCCCCAACTTTTTGCGCAGCCGCAGCACGGCGTTATCCACCGAGCGATCACCGCCGACATAGCTCTCGCGCCAGATGGTATCGAGCAGATAGACCCGACTGAAGGCGCGCCCAGGGCTGCGCAAGAGCAGGCTCAGCAGCGCAAACTCGGTGGGGCTGAGATCAAGGGTTTCACCGCTCAATGATGCTACGTGCGCCTGCGGGTCAAGTTGCAGCGGTCCGCGAGAGAGCATTTCCCCGGCGTCGCTGCGATCAGCGTTGAGCGTCTGGCGAATGAGTTCGACGCGGCGCAGCAGGGCGCGCACGCGGGCAACCAGTTCGCGCATGCTGAAGGGCTTGGTGAGGTAGTCGTCCGCGCCGACTTCCAGGCCAACGACGCGATCCGTTTCTTCGCTGCGCGCCGTAAGCATCAGTACGGGCGTGGGGGCGGATTGGCGCATGCGGCGCAGGACTTCCAGGCCATCGAGCCGGGGCAGCATCCAATCCAGAATGACCAGATCGGGCTGCTCGCGGGCATGGACCTCCAGGGCGCTGAGGCCATCGCTGACGTGCAGCAGGCGATAGCCCTCCGCCTCTAATTCGCGCACGATGACCTGCGCCAGATCGCGCGCATCTTCGACCAGGAGAATGTTGGTCATGTGCCGGGATTGCTCCATGTGATAGCCCGTCGGCGATTAAAATCGCCGCTACGGGCCTGCGGCCTGCAAGTCTGCCTACGCGGACTCCCCACCCCAGCCGGGCGGTCGCTTGCGGATGGATCGCTCCATTTGCACAAGCTGTATTATACTCCTCGCGCCAGGACTGAAGATGCAAAGGATGGCCGTTCAGCATCGCTGTTTTTGTCTTGCGACAAAGTTGCGACAATTCAGTGATAACCTGCTGACACGGCGCGCGTATTCTTAATCAGTGATACTCAGAGAAACGTGAGTCCATGCTGGCGGAGGAGACTCCGGCTAGAAGCCGGAGGTACACGCCACACCCCAGGACGGCCCGGCGAGACGGCGGCGCTACACGCCCCCGCCCCAGAACGGTCCGGCTGGAAGCCTGCGGTACAGGCAGGTTCGCCGCCAGGGACGGCGGTACAAGGAGAGCCACCCAGGTTGATCAGGACATCTTATCGCTATTTATCGTCTGATTGGAGGAAAGAAAGATGAGGGACCGGACATGAACACCATGTTACAGGAACCCCAGATCACGCAGGATCAACTCGTTGTCCAGACGAAAGATCTGACGAAACGCTATGGCAAGATCGTGGCGCTTGACCGCGCCACGTTCAGCGTTGCTCCGGGTTGCACCGGCCTGTTGGGGCCAAATGGCGCGGGCAAAAGCACGCTGATCAAGCTGCTGCTGGGCCTGCTGAGGCCCGACCAGGGCGAGGGAATGATTGCGGGCTGCAATGTGCGCACGCAGTCGCTGGCGCTGCGCAAACTGGTGGGCTATATGCCCGAACACGACTGCCTGCCGAATGATTGGATGGCGCAGGATTTCGTGCGCTATATGGGCGAACTGCACGGCCTGCCCACGCGAACGGCCATCCAGCGCGCCAGCGACACGCTCTATCATGTCGGGCTGGGCGAGGAACGCTATCGCGCGATTGGCGGGTTTTCCACCGGCATGAAGCAGCGCGTCAAGCTGGCCCAGGCGCTGGTCTATGATCCGCAGGTGATGCTGCTGGATGAACCCACCAACGGCCTCGATCCGGCGGGGCGCGACGAGATGCTGGCGCTGATCGGGCGCATCGCGCACGAGATGGAGATCAACGTGATCCTCTCGTCTCACCTGCTGATCGACATTGAGCGCGTGGCTGACAGCGTGGTCATTCTGAGCAATGGCCGGGTGATCGCCCAGGGGACGCTGCGCGAGTTGATGCAGGCCACGCCCGCCGTCACGGTGCGCACGCGCGCATCTGCCGCGCCGCTGGCCGAGGCGCTGCGCAAGCGCGGCTATGGCGTGGAGGGCGCGGGGACCGAGTTACAGGTGGAATATCGCTCCGACGCGGTGTATGACGCTATTCGCGACGCCGCAGTGGAAACGAAGGCGGCTATTGTCCATCTCAAGCGGCACGTTCTCTCGCTGGAAGACATCTATCTGGCCGGGGAGAGCAGCCCGGCGGCTGCTCAACAGAACGGCCACATGGCAGGCAAGCCAGAGGTGCAAGCATGATTGAGAAGAACGTGAGCGCCAACGCGCGCATTATTGATCGCGGCTACCAGCACTATGAGGGGGCGCGGCTGGGACTGGGCCACAGCGAGTGGGTGATGCTCTGGGCGGCGCTGAAGCGCGGACTGGGCATCCGTCGCCCCTTCCGCAACAAGATCATGCCCTGGCTGCTGATCGCCATTGGCTTTCTGCCGCCCGTCGTCATCCTGGGCATTCAGATCATCGCGGGGCAGACGCTGGCCTCTCCCTACGCGCGCATCTACCCCCGCATTGATGTCGTCTTCATTCTGTTTGCCGGCCTGGTCGCGGCTGACCTGATCTGCGCCGACCGCCGCGAGCGGGTGATCTCGCTCTACTTTTCAGCGCCGATCACGCGCCTGCATTACATTGCGTCGCAGGTTCTCAGCCTGGTGCTGCTGCTGCTCCTGTTGACGCTGGTGCCCTACGTGATCCTTTTCTTCGGCCAGGCGCTGCTGGCCCCGTCCTTCAGCACGTTTGTGAGCGACAACCTGAGCGACCTGCGCAGCGTCTTGCTTGGTGGGACACTGATCGCCGCCTTCTTCGGCACGCTGGCAATGGCCGTAGCCGCCTTTACTGACCGCCGGGCCTATGCTACTGGCGGCTTCCTGGGGCTGGTGCTGGTGAGCGGCATCGCTGGAGGGATTCTCGGCTCCTCCCGGCTACACTTCAGCGGGCACGAGTGGTTCAGCCTGCTCGATTTGTTCAACCTGCCTATTGTTGCCATGCGCTGGCTGCTCGGCCAGACCAAAGAAATCCCGCTGGATGGCTCGGCGTATCTCTGGGGATCGCTCGCGGTGATCGTCATCTGCCTGGCCCTGGTGGGCTGGCGCTATCTGAAGGTGAGTGACTGATGAGTTCAGAAATGATCGGGACACCCAGCGCACAACCTGCGGTGATGAACCCACAAACCGGCTTCTCTGGCAGGCTCGCCGACGGGCGCCCCGCCACGATTGAGGTCCAGAACGTCAGCAAGTGGTATGGTGATAAGGTCGCCGTCTCCGATCTCACGTTTGCGCTGGGGCCAGGCGTGACGGCGCTGCTCGGCCCGAACGGCGCGGGCAAATCGACGACGTTGAAATTGCTCACCGGCCTCTTGCGGGCCAGTCGCGGGCAGGTGCGCGTGCTGGGCGAATCTCCAGTCAATAACCCGAAGCTCTACCGGCGCATCGGCCTGGTGCCTGAGCAGGAGGGGCTGTATCCCTTCCTGAGCATCCGCGAGTTCGTGGAACTGGCGGCGCGGCTGCATCACCTGCCGAACGTGCGCGAGGCGGCGGATGCGGCGCTGCACCTTGTCGAGTTGTTTGACGTGGCAAGTCGCCCGCTGGGACAATGCTCCAAAGGCATGCGCCAGCGCGCCAAGATCGCGCAGGGGATGGTGCATGACCCCGAAGTGCTGATCCTGGACGAGCCGCTGAGCGGCGCGGACCCACGCCAGCGCCTCACCATGATGGAGTTCTTCACGCGGCTGGGCGAGACGGGCAAGACGATTCTGATCTCCTCGCACATTCTCTACGAGGTCGAGCGGATGGGGTCGAATGTGCTGGTGCTGGTGAACGGCAAGCTGGCCGCCGAGGGCGATTTCCACGCCATCCGCGCGCTGATGGATGACCGGCCCCGGCGCGTGCGCGTGACCTGCTCCGACCCGCGCACGGTCGCGGCTTTTCTGGTGACGACGCCAGGGACGCGCAGCCTCCATATTGAGGAAGAGTCGGTGATCGTGGAGACCGCCGCGCCGCTGGAGTTCTATCTGG
This sequence comes from Ktedonobacterales bacterium, assembly GCA_046704085.1. Classification (GTDB taxonomy): domain Bacteria; phylum Chloroflexota; class Ktedonobacteria; order Ktedonobacterales; family DATBGS01; genus DATBHW01. The sequence continues at coordinate 5,241 of JBJKSJ010000037.1, forward strand.
CGGCGCCGCAGGCGGCGCAATCGGCGGGCGCGCATCTTTACGGCATTGAGGGACTGGACGAAGACCTGGAAAGCGTCTTCCGTTATCTCGTGAACTGAGGAGGGTCAGCATATGCAACCCATCTTTGCTTTAACTTTGCGGGCGCTTGCCCGCAGCCGCCGCACGTTGGTGGTGATCGCGCTGCTGGCGGTGCCGGTCTTGCTGGCTCTCATCTATGTCTCCAGCGAGGGCAAGAGCCAGAGCGAGGGCTTTGTCATCGAGTTGTTTGTTAGCCTGGTGCTACCGATCTTGATGCCGCTGACGGCGCTGATCTTCGCTACCAGCGCATTGGGCGGCGAGATCGAGGACCGCACGCTGCTCTATCTGACGCTCAGGCCGGTCCCGCGCTGGGTCGTGATCGTTGCCAAGCTGCTGGCGACGACATTGATTACGACTGTGCTGGTGGAGGTTTCGCTGGCGGCGACGTATCTGGTGGGGACGCAAGGCTCTGGCGCCGTACAGAATCTGGGCGCGCTGCTGCTGGCCGGGCTAGGTGGCTGTCTGGCCTATTCCAGCCTCTTCCTGCTGGTGGGGCTGTGGCTGCCGCGCCGGGGTTTGCTGGTCGGGTTCATCTATGTGCTGCTCTGGGAAGGCACGCTCTCGCAGCTTTCCACCGGGCTGGCGACGTTCTCGGTGCGCCGCTATGTGGAGGGCGCGCTGAACGCGCAACTGACGACCTCCGCCCTGGCAGCCAGTACGCCCGTCGATCTGAGCGGCACGACCAGCCTGATTGTGCTGGCCGCCGTGCTGATCGGTGGCGCCCTGGTGGCGACCTGGAAGCTGCGGCAGATCGAACTGGCCTGAGCGCGAGCCGCCAGGGCTGTCGGCGATTCATGGTTTTTGACGATTCCATCCGGCAGCGGCGAGCCGCCAGGCCCGTAGCGG
>JBJKSJ010000038.1:0-68027 GCA_046704085.1 Ktedonobacterales bacterium
CGACGCTGTATCATTCGCGCAATCACTGTTGACACCAAACATAGAGCCACCCGTCAAAGCAAAATAGTTGGGCAGGCTGGGATGTGCCAGCGCGTAGAACTGGGTCGCCAGACCGTATTGGTTGGCAAGGGAATTGAAATAGGGCGCCTGGGCGCTGCCAATGAGGTGGTCATAGCTGGTGTTTTCCAGCACGATCTGGAAGATATGGCTGAAGTGCGGAATAAACGGAGGAGTCGGAGTGCTGGTGGGCGTCGGCGTCGGCGTATTGGTGGGGGAAGCTATCTCTTGCCGGGTTGGTGTCGGCAAAACGAGCGCGATACCTTCGTCAGCCTTTGGGCTGGTCACGAACAGAACACCTGTCAGGAGAAGCCCCCCCACCAGAACACTCAAGACCAGAATAGTCAGCCCGCGTTTGATGCGGTCACGCTCGCTGGTAACTGACTTCCCCCGAAGAAAGCGCAGAAAGCGCGTGAGTCGCTGTCCGAACTCCTGCATACAAGTGCCTCATCCTACAAGCGACCGGGCAGACGATGTGCTGCCCGGTTTGCCCTACGTAACGTATTATCGCGCTGTTTTTTTGCCTGGCGCGCGCGGCGGCAGCGGCTCTTCCGCCTGATTATTCAGATGCCCACTGGTCAGCCGGGCAACCGGCGGCGGCGCCGGCAGCGACTTGGGCAAACGTGGACGCTTGAAAAAGAGCTTTGAGTAATGCTCATCAGGAGCAATCCCGGTCATCTCCCAGCCATTTTTGCCGAGCCACTCCAGCACTTCATACAAGGTTGGCGCCGCCGAATCTTCCTCACCAGGAGATCGATTTGGGCCAGGGGCGATCCGCTCCACCGGATGCCCATTGACATAGACCTGTTCCCCACTCCGCCAGAGCCGGACATCCACAATGATATATTCCCATTGCTGCATAAACGCCCCGGCCTCCTCTTCGCTCGTGATGGATGGCGCGCCAGTCCCACGCGCCAGTTACGCTGAGACCCCAGCAATCATCCCCACCGCATTGGCGCTCTCGGCGCCCTCAGTAAACCAGATATTCTGTGTTCTGTCTAGAGCCAGCCCAAAAGGAATGCTCTGGGCGGTTGGGATTGGATAGAAGGTGAATTGCCCGCTTGAGGGCTGAAATTGCCCAATGGCGTTATCGCCCACATCGGTAAACCAGACCTTTCCAGCGGCGCTCACCGTCAGACCATAGATCCCTGAATTAGATGCGCCGCTGACAATGGCAGGCACTGTGTATTCTTGCATCGCCCCGGTGCCGGGATCGAGCCGACCAATTTTGCCAGCAAGATACTCTGCAAACCAGATGGAGCCATCGGGTGCAGCAACCACTTCCATCATGCTGGCATTCGCCGTTGGCGGGGAATAGGTCTTCATGGCCCCGGTGGAGGGGTCCAGGCGCACCAATTTGAAGCCGCTCAATTCCCCAAACCACACCGAGCCTTTGCTGTCAACAGCCAACCCATAGGGGCCAGCAAAATGGTTAGCATCGGAGCCAGCAATCGAATACTCATGGAGCTGACCAGTCGCCATATCCAATCGGCCAATCCGATCCGCGCTGAGTTCGGTAAACCAGATGTTACCCTGCTGATCGAAAGCTAGATCATTCGGCCCGCTGGGGCCACCATCCGAGCGAGGCGTCGTTTGGTAGATTTTGAACGTCTGGGTGTCCGGAAAGAACTCCCCAATATAGCCGACATTCTGTTCCGCAAACCAGATATGATTCTGCGCATCGACAACGATGCCCATGATGCCATAATTGCCATTGGGGGGAACCCAGGTTTGCACCTGGCCTGTTCGCGGGTCCAGGCGGCCCAGCCGATTGGCGTTCATTTCCCCAAACCAGATGTCCCCGTTGCCATCAATCGCCGGGCGCATCAGTCCGCTTTGCTTTTGGGGCACAGGAAATTCGCGGATGTTGGCGTTTGCTACGGTGTACGGTAACGTCCCGGTGTTCGCCTGTTGATTAGCAGCAGAAGCATTGGGATTATCGCACCCTGCCAGCATCAGCGCCAGGAGCAGGAGCAGCCCCACCAGACCAGCAGGCAAGAAATCCTGTTTTCGTCTTAGCCCCCGCGGGTGCTGGCTCTGGCGGCGTAGCCTCCAGGCGCGGCCTTCAGCCGCCAGCCTCCGGCTTGTGTTCGTTCTCATCATAGACGCTCTTTACTTTTTTAGAAACACTTTTCAGACGAGCATCCCTGCCAAACCATCCTCGCTCAGCCTGGTCAGGCGCACAGCACTGAGCGTATTGCGCAAATCTCCCGCGCCTGCTGCGCAAGCTGGGTCCAGTTCCACGCGCAGATAGTTGTCCGTCAGACCCTCCCAGCCGGTGGAGCGCGGCTCCTCCCAGAGAACCTCAACCACCCGCCCGACAAACTGCTCGCGGAAGGCGCGCCCATGCGCGGCATTCAACGCCAGCAGTCGCTCACTGCGAGCCTTCTTCACCGGATCGGGAATCTGATTTTTCATCCGCGCAGCAGCAGTGCCCTGGCGCGCCGAAAAGCGGAAGACATGCGCCTTGGCGAAGCGCATCTCCTCGGCAAAGCGAAAGCTCTGCTCGGCATCCTCGTCGCTCTCGCCAGGAAACCCGGCAATGATGTCCGTCGTAATTGCTATCTCCGGGACCAGCCGCCGGGCGGTCTCAAGAATCGCGTGATAGCGCGTGCTGGTATACCGCCGCGCCATGCGCCGCAAGACGTTATCAGCGCCGCTCTGCAACGGCAAGTGCAAATGGCGGCACATGCGCTGGTTCTGCCAGAGCGCCAGCCAGTCCAGCTTGAAATCCTCCGGCTCCAACGAAGAGACGCGAATGCGGCGAATCTCCGTCTTGTCCAGCAGCGCGGCGATCAGATCGCCCAGGTCGCCACCATCGGGCGCGTGATAATCGCCCAGGTGAATGCCAGTCAGCACAATCTCTTGATAGCCAGCGGCCACCTTGCGCCGCGTATGCTCCAGCACCGAGGCAATTGTTCGGCTGCGCGATGCGCCGCGCACAGTGGGCACAATACAATACGTGCAGCGGTTATCACAGCCATCCTGCACCTTCATCTGCACGCGCGTGCGGCTGAAAGGTGCAGGCGCCAGCGGCGCAAGATCGGTGACAGGCGCATTTTCAGCTCGCGCCTCCTCGTCCAGCCCGCGATCTGAGCCGGTGTGCAGCTTCAGCACATCCAGCATGGGCAGCGAGCGCCACGTGGCGCGCTGGACAGTGGCGTTTGCTTCTGGCTGGGCCGCTGGCGTATCCTGCGCCGCGTGGCTCAGCACCTGCTCGACAAGCTGGTCTTTGCCCGCGTTGCCCACGACCAGATCAACGCCCGGCAGCGCCAACACGGCCTGGGGATTCATCTGCGCGTAGCAGCCGGTGACGACCAGCAAGGCATCGGGGGCGCGGCGGCGTGCCTGGCTAATCATCTGGCGCGAACTGCGATCACCCAGGTGCGTGACTGTGCAGGTATTGACGACATACACATCTGCCTGATCGGCAAAATCCCGCTGCTCGAAACCTGCCGCGCGAAACTGCTCGCTAATCGCCTCGCTGTCCGCCTGGTTCACCTTGCAGCCAAGCGTCGCCACCGCAAAGGTGCGCCCGCCAGGAGATGTGCTTGTGGGAAATGTATCGTCTGGCTCTCTATAGCTCATAGCTGGCCTGCTGATCATAGGAGGATGAATCTCTCTGAGCATTATAGCACGCTCCAGACGAAGCCGCCCACCCACCCCTCAGCAGGTGATAGGGTGGGTGGGCGGCTTCGGATGACCTGTTCTTTTTTAGCCAGGCCGGCTTCCGTCTTAGCCCACGCAGGTGGGCTTAGCGGCGGCGGCGCAGGCCCAGCCGAGGCAAGCGACAGAGACGCGCGAGCGAGGCGCAGCCGAGCGAGAATGGCCGAGCCTGGCGAGGCCAAGCGGCTCTGGCGAAGCCGCCGCAGGCGCGGATGTATCCGCCAGCCGCGCGGCTTAAAATTGCAGCACTGTCACGCCGCTGGTTCCACAGAGCGGCATCACCTGTACCACATTCTGCGGCTGGCCTGAAGAGCGACTCACCGTAATCGTCTCTTGTCCACCCGTACCAACATACGAGATCAAGTACATTGTATCCCCAGTAGGGATATTGGAGAAGGTGAACGAGCCGCTGGAATCGCTCGTCGTGGCATAATCATCTGACGCGCTAAATCCCTGGCTTGATAGCTGCCAGTGCGCCGAGAGGAAAAGCCTGACACTCGCTCCAGGCTGTTGAGTCGTGGCATTAACGACATTGCCCATGACACTTTGGGGCTTCTTCAGGTCTGTCTGGGCCATCTGCCCCGACGGAGTATCGCCGTAGCTCTTTACTAGCATCTGATAGTTCGTTACCGCGTCTGAGCAATTACCACCCGAAAGCTGCTGTTGCCCTAGACCGTAAAAGGCTTTGGCTGCATCCTGATGGATGTTGGGGAAGGACGAGGTATTGCTCAGGGTTTGCTTCATAATGGCGCTCATGAAGGCGTTCACGGCATTCTGGTAATCGGATTGACCCAGATACTGATCGCCCCAGGCCAGATAGGCGCTCGCCTCGTCCTCCAGGGCACGCTGCATCTGATCCGACACTGAACTATAGTTATGCAGCACCACCTCAAACTTATTGATGGCGCCATTCGTGTTTTGCTTGGTGCCATCCGTAGGCTGCTGGGCCGTATCCAATGGAATTTGATACTTTTTCTGACTGAGCAGTTGCTCGCCCCAATCGTTGTAAGTCCGGGCAAGATCCACCGTGTCATTCGCCGCTTGATATTCGCCAATCGCCGCCTCAAACTTTTGCTGCGCCGTGCCTACATCAGTCGCGCTCTTTCCCTGGCTAGCCAGTGACCCTCCTTGAAGTTGGTGGAACTGATTTTGGAGGACAATGCCCGCCGCGCCCAGCACCAGCAAGATCAACACCGAGGCGACGGCCAGGCTCACCGTGCGTGTCGCGCGATACCCCTGGGTAAACCGGAAGAGGAAGACACCCAGCACAATGACCCCCGCCACCAGCGCGGCAATGCCAGCGCGGAAGCCACCGTTTGCCCAATCGCTGCCAGTCAGCCAGATCAGGAAGAGGCCCACGACGATCAGCACGGCGGCGCCAAGGGTAAACCAGATCGGCAGCGGGCGCCTGGGCGGGGGCGCGCCGAAACCTGGACCGCCTGGCGCGCCGGGCATGCCAAATCCTGGGGCATAAGCGCCCGGCGGAGCGCCATACGTCTGGGGCATTGTCCCCGTCTGGGGCATCGTTCCAGCCGTACCAGGCTGGCCGAAGCTTTCACCAGACGGCCAACCGCCTTGCGCGCCGGAACCAGGCTGCATAGGATAGGTGAATCCGCCCGGAGAAGGCGGCGCTGACATCGCCCCACCCGGAGGGGGGCCAGCCCAGCCCCCACCAGCAGGCGGAGCGCCAGCCCAACCTGAACCAGCAGGCGGAGGACCAGCCCAGCCTGCACCGGCAGGCGGAGCGCCAAAAGGCTGCGGGGCCGATCCCTGGGAGGGCGCTGGCGTCGGCCAGGGGCTTGACGCCGCGGGTGGTGGCATATAGGTTGCTGGCTGAGAACTCTGAGGGACAGGCGCCGCCCCCGGCCCCGGCATCGGATATGTTCCAAAACCAGGCTGCGAACTGGGCGGCGGCGGAAAACCAGGAGGCGGGTTGTTCCAGTCTGCCTCTGGACGCGGACGAATCATGGTGTCAGCGGAATCCATTTGTGCCGACATGCCAGGAAAGAACTCGGAAGGTGGGGCAGGCGATGGAGCGGCATTTCCTGGCTGCTGCGTCGAAACCGGAGCGCCACACCTTGGGCAATGGGTGCTGCCAGGCGGGAGGAGCAAGCCACACTGCCCACAGTGGTTTTCATACATGCTGGACATCGACGGGTCTGCCTTTCTTCAACCAAAAGGTGATGATGACGAAGCGAGTCAGCGCAGAGCGCGATGATACGGCTATTATAGCGCCGTACCTCTTACCCGTCAACACAACAATAAGGCGAGAAAGGCTCTCGGCAATCACCCGTAGAGCGGTTGTTCAGCACAGCTCAAATCGCTTCTCCGGCCATCTCCTCTACTGGTATAGATCGCGCCGGACCCTGCCGTCGAATCAGCCGCCCGATGCCCCCACCCAGCGCGCCAAAGGGCACGGCACTGATCAACTCGATAATGACCATCACGATTACCGCAAAAAACGTGGCATCATCCAACGGATGGAAGACCAGCGCCTGGCTGATCGTCCCCAGCGTTCCCGAAATAATCGCCGCAACCAGCGCGTCGGCAATCCCCAGCCGGACATAGCCAGTGAGCCGCGCAGCCACGATTCCAGCGATCACATAAAAGGAAACATTGATCAGATAGGCGTATTCAAAGACCTGCGTCTCGTCGGCGGCGTGCAGGTTGGTCCAGATAATGGTATCCAGCAGCGCCAGCGTGACAGAGATCACCCCCAGAATGCCGCCCCATTTGAGCGCGCGAAGCATAGGTATCCTCCCAGGTAAAGTTGAGCCAGGCCGCGATTCGGCCACTCATGCTTTTTACTCTTTCAAGCCCGACACGTCTACGTCCTAACCCGCGCAGGCGGGCTTTGTGGCGCAGCCTCCAGGCGCGGGCGCGCGAGCGCAGCGAGAGTGCGGGAACCTAGTCCCCGCAAGCGCCAGAGACGCGCGAGCGAGCCGCAGGCGAGCGAGAATGGCCGAACCCTGTGAGGCCAAGCGGCTCTGGCGAAGCTGCCGCCGCAGGCGCGGCCTTCAGCCGCCAGCCACGCCGCGCCCGTGCCCTGATCGAAAAAGAAAACGTCATCAACCAGAGTGTAGGGCAGGGGGGTAAAGCGCAGAGGGAACAAAGTAAATAGCAGGTAAATGGATGTTCAGCAGCGGCGCTGGCGCGCCTGCCGAGGCACCGCTCAGCGCGCCTCCTGGAACCAATGCGCGGCGAAGAGCGCGCTGGCGTGCGCCACCTCGGCGCCCAGCGCGGAGAGCCGCTGGGCAAAAGCAGCATTCATTGGCTGACCTTCTTCATCAAACGCCGAGCGCGAAGCCGGAATAGAGATCATGGTTGGCGCCACCCACGCGCGCATGGCCCGCGCTGCCAGCAGCATGGTCGTCAGCGTATTATTCCCAGTGCCAGATGTTCCTCCTTGCACTGTCAGCAGGCCAACCACCTTGCCCTCCAGGCGCGGGGGCTGGTCGTCCTTCAGCAGTTCCAGAAAATCCAGCATATTTTTCACCGCGCCGCTGATGATGTTGTGATAGGTCGGCGAGGCAAAGATCAGCCCATGCGCTCGGCGAGTGGCGTCCAGTAGTTGGCGAATAGCGCGGCGCTCCGCCTCTGTATAGCCATCCAGCATATACGTGCCGTCAAAGATGGGCAGCGACAGCGAGGCTGGCGTCAACAGTTCTGTCTCGGCTCCCACAGACCGCGCGCCCTCAAGAGCCGTCCGCAGCGCCTGCTCCGTCGCCGAGCCTGCGCGCAGGCTCCCGCCAATACCCAGGATCACAGTCGCCATACCGTTTCCCCCGCTCCTGTAAAACTGTTTCTGCCCCTGGTTCTCTATGCTATGAAATAGCATATCTGATCGCTTCGGCGCAATCATACAAGAACAAAAAGGTGGGATTCTTGCATTACCGGGAACTTTGGGAACTTTGGGAACTCTGGGGAATGCTTACATTACCTGGGATTCTAGGGATTCTTCCACGCCAGGCCAGGCGCAGCCTGGCGCGGCCACGCGCCTGAGAATCCCACCCCCTTCCCAAGAATCTCCTCCCGCTGGGTCCACCTGTAAGATCAGCCCTTGCAACGAATATTCCAGATGGCCTACAGTGTTTGTATGTATCGAAACAGCGAGAACCATCTGATCGAACACGCTCAGAGACAGAAAGGCAAGAGAGCATCCATGACCGATACCACAGCCCAGGCGCTGCACTCTGGTGGCACGTCTGAGAGCGTGCAGCTTACCCTGCTGGTGAATGGCGCAGCCTATACCGCCGAAGCCGAGCCGATGGCGATTTTTCACGAAGTGCTGGAGCATACCCTGCCGCCAGATGTGCTGAAAGGGCATCGCATTCGCATCAGCACCCCCAACGGCGACGAGATCTTCCCCGATATGTTCATTGGCGAGACCTCCGCGCACTTCCAGACGCGCACGTTCCAGGTCGAAGCCAGGCCGCTGAGCGCGCTCGCCGCAGGCACTCAGACCGCAACCTGGACCAACCTGGGATTCGATCACATTGCCATCACCGTTGCTGATCGCGCCGATGCCAAAATCTTTTTTAGCGAAGCCCTGGGCATGACCGTTGTGCGCGATGATCGCCACCAGACGGTCTTGACAACCGGGAACACCGCCATTTTTTGCTTTGGCACTGAGGTCGCCCCGCTCTCCGATGGACTGCCCAGTCGCTGGCATCATATCGGCTTCGTCGTTGATAACCTGGAGGCCGCCTATCAACACCTCTCGCGCTATGCCGACAAGCGGCGGGCAGAGTGGGGCGAAAACGCCTCTGGCACGCTTTCCTCCGATTTTATGCTGCTGGAGCGCAACGAACGCTGGTCGCTCTACTGTCATTACCGCAACGGTGATGCCAGATTGATGATCCAGCTTTCTGAGATCAAGCCAGAGAATCGCGGCTTCGCCCATCCAGAGTATTTCACCGACAAGATGTACGACTATCTCAGCGGGCGCTACGGCGTGCGCTTCGAGGATGAACCATTGTGAGCAGATGAGGGCCAGGATTGCTGCGTAGCGATCCTGGCCCTCATCTGCTCAGTCCAGACGCACCACCTCGCCCGACTGCGCGCTCTGGCGCGCCGCCTCGATCACCCGCAAGCTTGCCACCGCATCGGCGGGATCGACCGGCGGCGGCCCGCCCCTGGTGAGCGCGTCGTAAAGCGCCTGGTAAAACTGCTCGTAGCAGCCGGGAAGCGTCTCAACCGGGCCATCCAGGTGCAGCGCGCCCAGCGTCGTCGAGAGATGCCCCCAGGCCGAGCGGGCTTCTGTGCCCCAGCCCGGCTTTCCTGGCCGCTCGCCCTGGCGCAGCGCCTCCTCCTGGGGGTCCAGCCCATACTTCTCAAACGCTCCCTGCAATCCGCGCAGATGAAAGCGCGGCCCCAGAATGCGCGCAACCGCCGTAGCATACAGTCGGGAGCGCACGCCATTCTGATGGGTGAGATTGACGAACACCACATCATCAACCGTTGCGCCTGCCCGGCGCGCCTCTACTTCGGCATAGACACGCTCCGCCGGACCAAACAAGACCAATGCCTGATCGATCAGATGCGCCCCCAGATCATAGAGGAGGCCGCCACCTTCCTCGACTTTTTCGCGCCACGCATCTGGACTGGGCGCGGGACGATAGCGATCAAAATGCGACTCATAGCTGAAGACATCGCCCAGCAGCCGCTGGTCGAGCAGCCGCCGAACGGTGAGAAAATCGCCATCCCAGCGGCGGTTTTGATAGACCGTCAGGATGCGTTTCCGCTCGTGCGCCAGCGCGATCAGCGCCTCTACATCGGCGGAGGCCAGCGCCGCCGGCTTGTCAATGACCACATGCTTGCCAGCATTGAGCGCCGAGCGGGCAAATGGCGCGTGGGTGAGGTTGGGCGAGGCTATCACCACCACATCAATCGCCTGATCGGCAAAAAGCGCCTCGGCGTTATCCAATAAGTCGGCTGCTGGAAAATCCCGCTGCGCCTGAGCGCGGCGCTGTGGGTTGTTGGTGACAATCGCCGCGACTTCCAGGCCAGGAGTGAAAGCAATCAGCGGCGCGTGAAAAACGGTCCCGGCCAGCCCATAGCCAATAATGCCCACGCGGAATGGAGATGTTTCGCTCATAGACGTTCCCCCCTCAAGAGATGTTTCTGAAATAAAGCGCCAGTGTCTCCCAAAAGGTAGCATGCCATCTGGCAAAACCGCAAGAGTGGCAGGGAGCCTGACGAAAGCAAGACTTGACATCAGCCGCTTTGATGCCTATACTCAAGTTCGCTATGGCCGAGTACGGCGGCATGGCCTGGCTCGCATATCATCATATGCAAAAAACCACCCTCCAGGCCACACTCCAGGCGATACGACTCGCTGCCTGGAGCAGAGGAGCGTAAATTGTGACATCACCCGAAGATATGCTATTGACCCGTCGCCAGATGCTGCGTGGGCTGGGAATGGCGGCGCTGACTGTCGGGGCAAGCTCGGTATTGCTCGCGTGTGGCAGTCAAGGGACGGCAACGATTATGCCCACACCGACCCCGACGAAACCACCGAAACCGCGCCCAGGCGCGCCGACAATGCTGGTCCGCACGGTCCTGTATAATACCGGGCCAGCCTATGGCATTGCTTATTCGCACGATAGCAAGTACCTGGCGACGGCTGGCCTGGATAAAAATGTGCGCGTCTGGGACGCGGTAAATGGAGGGCTTGCGCTCTTCACCCTGTCGGCTCTCGTTGATGCGGCGCTCTGTGTCACCTATTCCCCCGATGGCAATAGAGTTGCCGCCGGGGCAATCCAGCCCTTTATCGACATCTGGGACGCCACCCAGAAGAACGATCAGAGTACCGCCCTGATTACGCTGACCGGCCAGAAGGATCGCATCAACTCGGTCGATTGGTCTCCAGATGGCAATCACCTGGCCTCTGCTTCCGATGACCAGACAGTGATGATCTGGGACGCCAGCAAGCAGGGCAATCCACTGGTCACACTGCAAGACAACAACGAGCAGATTGCGGTGGCCTGGTCGCCAGATAACAAGCGCGTCGCCTCCGGCTGCGCCGATCATGCGGCCAAAATCTGGGACGCAGTGCAGGGCGGCAAACCGCTCTTCACCCTCAGCGAGCATACGGATCGGGTTCGCTCCGTTTCCTGGTCGCCTGACGGCTCAAAGCTGCTCACCGGCTCCGATGATCACTCCCTGAAGGTCTGGGATGCCAACAACGGCGGCAAGTCCTTGATGACACTCACCGGCCACACGGCCCGCGTCAGTGCTGTGGGCTGGTCGCCCGATGGCAAATACCTGGCGTCAGGCTCAGATGATGGCTCAGTGAAACTCTGGGATGCCACTGCTGGGGGCGCAGCCTTGATCACGCTGACGCCCAATGATGCCGCCAACGAATTCGTGCAAGACATCGCCTGGTCGCCAGATAGCCAGGCTATCGCCGCTAGCTATGGCGATGGACGGGTCTGGATATGGGAGTTCGTCCAGGTGTAATGGCGCTTTTCTCGGAGGCAGCGCATGGCCGAATCGGCAGAGGTCGTCATTATTGGCGGCGGCATTATGGGCGCCAGCCTGGCCTTTCATCTCACCCGGCGCGGCGTGCGGGATATACTCATTATTGAAAAGCGCACGCTGGCATCGGGCGCGTCGGGCAAGACCGGCGCGCTCCTGCGCCAGCACTATACCAACATTCCCGAAGCCACGCTGGCCCACCTGAGCCTGCAAACCTTTCGGCATTGGGATGACGTGGTTGGCGGCGACTGCGGCTTTCTGGGCTGCGGCTTAATCGCCACCGTTGCTACCGGCCCCGGCTACGAAGCCAACATCGAACTGCTGCGCCGCAATATTGCCATGCAGCAGCAGGTGGGCATCAAGACCGAACTGGCGACGGCAGATCGCCTGCGCGAACTTCAGCCCTTTGGCAATTTTGATGACCTGACCTTTGCTGCCTATGAGGGGGACAGCGGCGTCGTGGATGCCATCGCCGCCACTCAGGGCATGGCGCGCGCTGCGCAGCGCGGCGGCGCGCGCATCTGGGAGGGAGTAGAGGTCACGCGCATCCAGCAGCAGGGTGAGCGCGTGGTTGGGGTGGAGACCAGCGCCGAGCCGGTGGCTGCGCGGGTCGTCGTCTGCGCGGCGGGCGCGTGGTCTGTGCCGCTGCTGCGCGCAGTGGGCGTTCAGGCGCCAATTGAGGCAATTCGCGTGCAGGTCGCCGTCTTTAATCGCCCGCTCTCTATGCCCTCCGAGGGACATATGGCCTATGTGGATACGTCAGCGAATATCTTCTGCCGCCCCTACGGACCAAACCGCACGCTGGTAGGCATCGGCGGGGGCGAGTTTCACGAAACGGTGGACCCCGATCACTACAGCGATGGCAACGACCCGGCCTTTCCGCCGCTCGTCCAGCAGTATCTCAGCCGCCGCATGCCGCCGATGCAGGCGGCAACCTATCTCTATGGGCACGCGGGACTCTACGACATGACGCCCGACGCCCACCCTATTCTCGATCACGCGCCCGGCCTGGACGGCCTCTATCTGATGCTCGGCTTCAGCGGGGCGGGCTTCAAGAAAGGGCCAGCAGTGGGCCAGTGCATGGCTGAACTCATCACCGAAGGCCGCGCCACAACGGTTGACCTCACACCGTTCCGCTTCAGCCGCTTCCTCGGCGAAAGCTGGAAGCAGCGCTGGAGCGATACTGAGTATCAGCTCAGCAGCGACTTCGGCCACCGCTTCTAAATATTCAGCCCCCCAGCGACTTCCAGACGGCCAGGACTTGCCAGAGCGCGTCGGACTCGGACTGCCAGCATGGCTCCGCATAATAACAGCCCACCCAGTTTTTGGTCTGCGCGTGGCTGAAGCTGCTCAGCGACAGAGCCAGCATATAGGAATTGATTCCAGGATCGCGCGAGAGGACCGAAGCCCACCAGTTAGAGGTCGTCTCCTTATGGTCCGAGGCGTGCCAGTGGACATCGGCCATAATCTGATCGATGGTCATCGCCGGGAATGTGCAAGAGAAGCCCCCGCAGGGTGGGGTCGTATTTTGCGAGCGATCATAGTCCAGCACCGCCTGACCTACCTTCTGCACCAACGCCGGATCATTGGGGTTGCCGTGCAGAGCGGTAAAGGCTTCTTTCAACACCCAGATGTTGCCAAACTGATTGCCGTAGCCTAGCTGCCAGAAGTCTGGTCGGTCGCAGTTCGTAATCGCCGAAAAATAGGTCTGCCCGGCTGGCGGCGGTTCATTGGCGCAATCGCTATAGTTGATGCGCGCCCCAATGTCCTCCGAGTGGGTCCACCAGAGCAGCATCTCCGGCTCGACACTCGCCCCGTAGCGCGCATCATAGCGCGCTGTGGCAGCCAGCGCATAGGAGAGCATCTGCACCAGACGCGCTTGCTCATCCTGGGGCAAAGCCTTGACATTCTTTGGCGGGTCAAAACCATACTTGGTGATGTAGTGGTTGAGGTCGGTCGTATTCAGGCCGGGCGGCAGCGTTGGGGCGGCTGTCGGCGCCTGGGCAAGCTGCGCGCTTCCGGGCTGCGATGTCGTAAACTGCGAGACCGGCGGCTCCAACCCGCCGCGCAGAACGCCGCTCAAGACGACCCCCAGCGACAGAGCCGTCAGCACACACGCGAGGACAGCGGCCTGCGCCCGCACTGGCACCCCATGCCTGGCCCGCCAGAGCAGCCCAGGGCGCCTCGGCGCCTGCTTTCCCAGCTCTGGCTTGCCAGGAATAAGCATCACTGGTTTTCTGGGTGGAAATGGCTGGGAAGCCTCGCGGCGAGCGGGCAATGCAGAAGGGCGGTTGCCCATCTGCGCGGGGCTGGCACGCCAGTCAGGAGGCTGTGGACGAGGGGGCGCGGGGAAGCGCGGAGATGGCGGCCCTGCTGGTTCAGCGCCCGCGTTGGCGGGCCGCTGCCGCGCGGGCGGAGGGGTGGGCGCGCGCGGCGGAAGCAGCCGCTGCTCAGACTCTGTCGAAACCCTTGGGAGGGATGGCAGCGTCAGACGCGGATGGGTCATAGGCGGCATGCGCCGGAGCGGCGGAGCCTTATCCTCCGCAGGCGCGCCTTGCTCCGCGCCCGACTCTCGATCACTCGGCCACTCAGCCATGCGTTCCACGTTTCCTGTCTCTCTGGCCTGTACAAGCTCATGTGCTACAGCACGACTCGATCACGACTCAGCTTATCCCAGGACAAGTATAAGCGAGCAGAGCAAGAAGCACAAGAGCTAGCGCATCAAGCAGGAAAAACGGGCTATGGCATCGCGCTCATGGTCAAGTGGGAACCATGAGTGTTCGAAAGGCTTTTTATCCGGTTGGCATGGTCGAAGCAGTCATCAGACCTTCCAGCGCCATTGCCAGGATATACCCCAGATTGAGAATGGCCCGCAGTTCGCTTACATCGAAGGGCGCCGCGCGCGCCAGCAAGACGACCCCTTGAAGCTGACCTTTGGAAAGCAAGGGCGCTCCAAGTAAGGCCAGATCATCCTCGCCCAGCAATGTTTCCGTCACCCGCCCGACAAAGAGCCGTCCTCCCGGCGCATACAAGAGCGGTCGGCGCTTTTGCGCCACCCAGGCGGCTACAGACTGCTGATCGCTCATCTGGATGCGCAACTCCGCCAATTGAGAACTCTGTGTCCCCAGCCTGGCAAGCGCTTGCAACTCCTGCGTCGCCGCCCTATAGCTGAAGATGACAGCTTCATCACATGGCGTCATCTGCCGCATCGCTGCCACAACAGCCCGCGAAACTTGCGGCACCTCCAGTGTGCTGGTTATTGCCCGCGCCACACCAAGCATGGCGGCCAATTGCTGTGTCTGCTGGGATACCAGCCCCGTCTGGCGCGCTTTGGAGATCGCCAGAACCACCTGCTCGGCCAAAGCCTGGAGGATTCTGAGCGACTGCTGATCGAACGCGCCAGGGGCCGGGCTAGCAACGGTGATCGTCCCCAGCAGTTTCTGAGCAGAAAGCAGAGGCACGCAGAGAATTGAGCCGAAGGGCAAAGGGCCACGCCCACGAAAGCGCGGATCGCCGGCAGTATTCGTAATCAATACTGGCGCGCGATTCGTGACCACCCAACCAGCGACATCCTCCTGCAAAAGAAAGCGTGTGCGCGGCAATCCTAAAGCAGACTGCGGCGGAGATGCAATCGGGATGAGTGTTTTATTGTCGGCATCCAACCCGGCAATCCAGCAGTGCTTTGTTCCTAGCAATGTGGCAATGTTTGCCAGAACGCGCCTGAGAGTCTCGGATAATTCTCTGGTCGCTGCGGCGCCACTTCCGCTCTGCTGATGGGGTTTGGCATCCCGCTGCCTATGTCCGCTCGCTGCTTCAGCCCGATGCTGCTCTTCCTGTATCTGCGCTGAGGCACTCATCTGTTCTTCCTTTCTCGCCTGTCGCGAACTGACCTGCTCAGGAGACCTGTACTCAAGAGCGTGGCAGACATAGAGAGGTCGCTCTCTTGCTGGAAGCAAAAAGCATGCCAGATCGCTGATCCAGCAAAGCAAGGCAGGCTCAGGAATCGACTTGAGCCTGCCTTGCTTTGCTTCCTATGCGGTTGGCGCCTGTCGTCGTCTGGTCCTACCCAACCCCAACATTCGTCATCGTGGCCGCGCCAACCATGCCTGCATTGTCTCCCAGGGCGGCGCGCGCGAACTCAACGGCGCGCGCTGGCGGGGGCAGCGCGATCTCTTTGGCGCGTTTGGTAGCATGCTCAAAGATCAGGTCCATTGCCTCGATGACGCCGCCGCCCAGGATGATCTTCTGTGGGTTATAAAAATTGATGATGCTGGCAAGCCCATAGGCCAGATACTCCGCCGACTCCTGCGCCACCTGCATCACCAATTCATCTTTCGCATTGTTGATGGCATCCGCAATCACGCCAGAGCGCAGCACTCCCGCGTCTGCCTCCAACTCTGCTTTAACCACCGAAGGCCGCCCGCGCTTGATCTCTGCCGCAATCGCATAGGTCATCGCCGTGCGCGACGCATATGCCTCCAGGCAGCCGCGCGAGCCGCAGGGGCAGACGCGCCCGCCAGCCACCACCGTCATATGCCCCAACTCGCCGCCAGTGCCCGATGCTCCCCGATAGAGTTTGCCATCCTGGACAATCCCGCCGCCAATGCCAGTGCCCACAAACACGCAGACAAAAAGCGGGCAACCTTTGCCTGCCCCATGAAAGAGTTCACCACACGCCGCAGCCTCGACATCATTCGCCAGTGTCACCGACAGGTTAAACTCTTTCTGTAACCCTTCCCCAAGAGGAAAGTTCTCAAAGGGCAGATTAGGGCTGGCAAGCACCACGCCATGCTTGCGGTCAAGCTGGCCCGCAGCGCCAATGCCAATGCCAGCAATGGAGCCATTGGAGGCAATCTTTGCCGCGTACAGCGCCTCATGAGTCAGTTCATTCAGCCGATCGGCAATGGCCTTCGCGCCGCGCTCAGCATGGGTCTTTTTGCGCGCCGAACCGAGTACCTTGCCGCTTTCCAGGTCCACAACTCCGGCCAGCATCTTTGTGCCGCCCAGGTCAATACCAATGCCATAGCGATTGTTTTCGTTTGCCATTACGCCCTCCTTAGAAACCAGGCAGGAAGAGATGCCGCCGATTATCTTTTGCCAACATCATAACAGGCTGCACAAGCTACAAGCTAGAGACCAGAGGCTTGCATTCTTAGACAGAGGAGTGTATGATGCTGGCGCGCAGAACCCGACGGTTGCAAGCCAGGCCAGATGCTGCTTTTGCTTAGTCCTGCCCTTCCAGAAAGCGTTACAGGAAGCCTTGTTCGCTTATAAACCAGGCGTGCAACCAGGTGCGCTTTCTGCCATCCACTAAAGAACCGCCAGATGAATCATCGGTGTTCTTGAGAAGGAGGCTACATGAAAAAAGTGTATGCGTTGTGGCTCCTGGCCTTTGGCCTGAAACTCTTCGGCTCTGGCTGGGATACCTCGTGGCACTTCAAATATTTCTTCGATACCTTCTCACCACCACACAACATCAACACTATCGGTTTCGTGCTGGCCTGGGGACTGGTCTTCTATCACTGGGGCGGCACAGAGTACGCCCAACGCTGGGCCGCGCGCCTGCCCCCTTCGCTCCAGGGTTTCACGCGCAAGTGGATACTGGTCGAGCGCCTGGGGCCAAACCGGCACATGGATATGGGGTCGCTCTGGGTGACAACCATCGGCCTGCTCGTCTTCCTGATCGCCGCGCCACTCGACCAGATCTGGCATCGCGTCTTTGGCCTTGACCTGACCACCTGGAGTCCGACACACCTGGGACTCTTTGCCGGCACCGAGATTGCCATCCTGGGCGTTCTCCTGGGCCTGTATCGGCAAGGGCGCACCGCTCAACGCGGCTCCTTTGGTAGCATCGCGTCCGTCCTTTTTGGCGGCTTCTTGCTGGAAGCGTTTCTTTTTGCCTGCGGCCAGCAAGAATATGGCTACATCACGCTGTACGCGCTCAATCACCCTGAATACGTCACGCTTCAGCACCATACAACCTTTCCCATCCCGGCGATGCTCGCCCAGGCCGCGACGCAGGGCGGCGCGCAGGCGCTGGCAACCGGGCAGGTGCCAACCTGGCTTTATCCTCTCTATCAATTGCTGATGACATGCGCCGTCTTACAATTTGTGCGCCTGCTGCATCGGCGTGTCTGGACGGCCACCGCCGTTGCCGCGCTCTATCTGGCCTATCGCCTGCTGGCGCGCTACATTCTGCACAACTTCGATTTTCCCGTTTCCTTTGTACCCTATTACCTCATCGGCATCGCGCTGAGCCTGGACCTCTTTGGCTGGTGTGCGCGGCGCTTCTCGCGGCAGCCTGCGGATGTTACCAGCGCCGGGCCGACTCGCAGACGCACAGACCGCCAGAAAGCGATCCAATGGGGGACGATCCTGTGGGGCACGCTGGCGGCGGCTGGCGCCACTGCTGCCGTTTATGGGGGCGCCGCCATCATCCAACGATTTGAAGTCATGCCGCCCATCCCGCTGGGCAGCCCGCAATTTGGCTTCCTCAATGGTGGCATTCTGCTCGGCTTCCTAATGGCCTGCCTGGGGCTGTGGATTGCGCATCGCGTCGTCGCCATTTTTGCCGCCCAGGCCGAGCTTCAGCAGGCGCGCAAAGCGGCCAATGCCAGTGCCAAAGCGCTCCCTTCTGCTCCCCTGGCATCCAAGCATGTGTGAATCTCAACAGACGAGAGGAAGCAGCAGATATGGCAACCATCACCATCGATAATCTCACCTTCGCCTATCAGCTAGAAAACCCGGACGCTCCAACAACGCCGCTCGTCTTCCTGCATGGCGCCACCCTGACCCACGAGACCTGGGCCGCGCAGGTAGCGCACTTTGCGCCACACTACCCCGTGCTGGCCTATGACGCGCGCAATCACGGCGGTTCCTCGCTCACGCCCGGCGAGCATGACCTGGAGACGCACGCCGAGGATGTGCTGGCGTTGTTGGAGGCATTTGGCTTTGTGGGAAACCGGCAGCCAGTTCTTATCGGCCTGAGTATGGGCGGAATGATTGCCATGCGCGCGGCCCTGCGCAGCGCCGACGCCGCGCGCGCGCTCGTCCTGGTCAACACCACCAGCCAGGGGTGGTATCCCCCCGAAGAGCGCGAGCAGGTACGCGCCACACTGGACCAATTGACGCCAGATACCCTGAAGGAGTGGGGCGGCAAATGGGAAGAGACCTTTTTCACCTCCGCATTCCGGTCTGCTCACCCGGAGCAGATCGCCGACTGGCGCCGCCGTTTTGAGGCGCAATCTGTCGAACAGTACCGCGAGGCCATGCTAGGCCTGCTGGAGCGCCGCGACATCAGCGAACATCTAGGCATCATTGATTGCCCCACGCTCGTGTTGGGCGCTGAGCAGGATGTCACCATCCCCTCGCAGCTTGCCGAAAAGCTGGCAAAAGCCATTCGCGGCGCGCAGCAACACATTCTGCCCGATTGCGCGCACCTGAGCAACGAAGAGCAACCTGCTGCCTTCAACGCTGTGCTGGAACTATTCTTGCAGCAACAGCGAGCAAAATAACATTGTCATAACCGATTTTTAACGGATTTCCCGGTACTCGCCCAAATTCCCGGTAAAACCTCTTGACAAGCAACTACTTCCTGATTACACTTTCATCAGATGATTGTAAAGAAACTTACCTTACTTACTGGCGGTCCAGCTATTACTATCTAAAGCCAGTTTTCCCGCTTCACACTAACTGCTGGCCTCTGTACTGAATAGATCATCTGGCCTGTAGGCTTGCTAATCCGTACCTGCCCCAAATAGCATTGCTGCCTGCCACGCTTGAGACGTTGCTATGCCAGTCTGTACTGGCAGGGGTCTCTCACGAGGCAGTAAGTCTCTTGTAGTTCTGCGCTCTTCGGGGGATCCTGTTCCTCTGAGCCAGCATCAAAGAAAGGGAGGGGTGAGGCGCTAGAACATCTATTTTCACCCAGGACAGGCCAGGTAATGAGCCTGTCACCATGCCACCGAGGCATGCGTCGGGCTTGATGGTAAGCCCACCATCCACTGAAGGAAAACAAAAGGAAGGGGAAAATATGCACGCGGCTCTTTTCCATCGGTCAACCCAACGGAATTTCCTCGTAACCCTTCTCAGCGCCGTGGCTCTTCTCGTCATTCTCGCTGGCTGCGGCAGCAGCGGCTCAGGCAACGGCACTACCAGCAGCCCATCAAACGGCAAAGGCTGCACAAAGGTTGGTGTACTCCTGCCGGAATCCAATACCTCGCCTCGGTGGGAGGGCTATGACCACCCGCTGCTCATCCAGCAACTTGAAGCGAACGGCTTCTCCGCCAACAACATTGATTACTCCAATGCCAATGGCGATGCCAGCACGCAGCAGACCCAGGCAGAATCTGATCTGACCAAAGGCGACTGCATTCTGATCGTGGCGCCACACGATAGCGGCGCAGCCGCCGCCATCGTCACCAACGCCAAAAAGCAGAATGTGCCCGTCATCGCTTACGACCGCTTCATTTTCAGCGACAGCCTGAACTACTACGTCTCCTTCGACGGCGTGGCAGTTGGCAAGCTTCAGGGCCAGTACATCGTTAACCATTATATGGACCCCCAGTACGGTGTCAGCGCCGGTCACAACAACATCGCGTTCATCAACGGCTCACCGACCGACAACAATGCTACGCTCTTTGCGCAGGGCGCGCACCAAGTCCTCGATCCCCTCATCAACGCTGGCACGCTGAAGAAAGTCTACGAGCAGTTCACTCCGAACTGGGATCCGCCAACCGGCGAGACTGAGATGGAAGCAGCGCTGACGGCGAACCAGAACAACATCCAGCTTGTCCTCTCGGCCAACGATGACCTTGGTGGCGCAGCCATCCAGGCACTGAAGGCACAGAATCTGGCTGGCAAGGTTCTCGTCACCGGCCAGGATGCTACCGTATCGGGCCTCCAGCGGATTCTTGAGGGCACGCAGGCCATGACGGTCTACAAGCCCATCATCAAAGAGGCCACAGCAGCCGCGCAACTGGCGGCAGCACTGCGCGATGGCAAGGATGTCAGCACCCTGACAACCGGCGCGACGATCAAGAACCCCCAGGGCAACGCCAGCATCCCCTCCGTGCTTGAGCAGCCTGAAGCGGTCGATAAGACGAACATGGCTTCGACTGTCATCGCCGACGGCTATGTCACGAAGGCCCAGGTTTGCGCTAACCTGCCGGCTGGCACAGACACTGGCGGCATTTGCTCCTGAGTCTCGCGCGAGCGGGGGCATGCCCCTTCTCGTGCGCTTGACCGTCTCTTGAATGAAGGGGGAGTATGGGCAGCAGTCTTGTCCCGTACTTCCCCTTTTCGTCAAAACCACCCGATTGAGACAAGGTAGCAGGCGATGTGGGCTGCGCGTCATGTCTCACAGGCAACGAGGCAAGTCCCTCCAGCGCCCCAACATAGTACGGAGAATGGGCATGTCCGAGAATCCTTCTACTTCACCGGATGAGTCAGCGCGTCCCGTGGAGTCGGACGCGGCGACGTTGGTTCGGTCCGCTGCTCCGGCCTTGCAACTGCGGGGTATCTCCAAGGCGTTTGGCGCGGTCCAGGCGCTCCAGGATGTTGATTTCGAGGTATCCTACGGTGAGGTCGTCGGTCTGGTTGGCGATAATGGCGCTGGAAAATCAACCCTCATTAAGATCATCGCAGGCACCTACGCCGCCGATAAAGGCGAAATCTTCGTTGACGGCGCAAAAGTGTCGATCAGCACCCCCCAGGATGCCAACAAAGTTGGCATCGAAACCGTCTATCAAGACCTCGCGCTCTGCGATAACATGGATGTGGTCGATAACCTCTTTCTTGGGCGAGAAGAACGCCAGACCATCATCCCATTTCTGGTCCGACCATTGCGCGATCAAGATATGGAGCAGCGCACCCGCGAAGTTCTCAAGCAGCTTGATGTAAAGTTGCCATCGCTGCGCGTTCCCGTTGAGACGCTTTCTGGCGGGCAGCGGCAATCCATCGCTGTGGCGAAGACGATCCTGCGCCATGCCAAAGTGGTGCTGCTCGATGAGCCAACAGCGGCGCTAGGTGTTGCCCAGACCAAGCAGGTGCTTGAACTGATCCGTCGGCTGCGTTCGCAGGGTCTGGCAGTCGTCGTTATCTCTCACAACCTGGCAGACGTATTCGAGGTGGTTGATCGGGTCATCGTGATGCGGCTGGGACGGCGCATAGCAACCTTCGACATTCGCTCAACGACACAAGAGCAGGTGGTTGCAGCCATCACTGGCGCAGAGTTTGGCAAATTATTGGACCAAAATGAGAACGGAACCAGCGCTACAGTGGCGGAGGTAGAGCAATGAGCAGCAAAATTGCACAGGAAAGCACACCACCAGCAACCCAGCAAGCCGGCGCCCCGCCACCCTCCATTCAGGCCACCATCAGTAAATATCTACGTGGCAACCTGGGGCCACTGCCGGTCGTCTTGACCCTGATTATTATTGGCGCGTTTTTCCAGATCGCCAGCCAGATCAAATACCAGGAAGGTCTCTTCCTCTCGGCGCGCAATCTCAACAACCTTGTGCTGCAAATCGCCGTGCTTGGCACGCTCGGTCTGGGTTCAACGCTGGTTCTGCTGATTGGCGAGATCGATCTCTCCCTGGGAGTCGTCTCCTATCTAACCGGCGCTGTCACCGTGATCTTCTCCGTCTATCATGGCTGGGCAACGATCCCGGCGCTCCTGATCGGCCTGGTGGTGGGCGCGGCCATTGGGCTGGGCAATGGCTTCTTTGTGGCGATCTTGCGCGTCCCATCATTTATCGTCACGCTCGCCGGTCTGCTGGTCTATCAGGGCGTCGTCATCCACATCTTATACCCCCAGACCAGCGTCAACGTCTCAGACCCCAACATCAATAACCTGGCAACAAATTACCTGCCAGATTTTCTGGGTATCGGATTACCGCTGATTGCCGTCATCCTCTATGCTGTGGGCACCTTATACGCCCGCATCCAGCGACAACGACGGGGTCTAGCAGTGGGGCCTGCCTGGACAACCTGGCTGCGCATTGGCGTGGCGCTCGCGCTGGTCATTGGCGCCATTACTCTGTTCGAGTCTTATCAGGGCGTGCCGCAGTCAGCGACGATCCTGGTGGGTTTGATCCTCCTCTTCTGGCTGATTTTGCGCTTCACCGCTTTTGGCCGCCACGTCTATGCAGTTGGTGGCAATGCCGAAGCGGCGCGGCGCGCTGGTATTAACGTCACTCGCACGCGTATCTTCATCTTCATGCTGGCCTCGACATTGGGAGCCGTTGGCGGCATTCTGGCAATCTCGCGGAGCGGTGTTGCCACAGCCCAGGTTGACCCAACCATCTTGCTGAATGCCATTGCTATCGCCGTCATCGGCGGCGTCAGCCTGTTTGGTGGGCGTGGGTCCGTCTGGGGCATCGTGCTTGGCGCGCTGGTGATCGGCAGCATCGCCAATGGCATGTCCTTGCTCAACCAGAATCCAGATGTAGTGTACATAGTCGAGGGAATCGTATTGGTTATCGCTGTCACTGCTGACGCGCTGGTGCGCCGACGCCGATCTACAGGCTCACGCTAAGGCAGGGATGCGCAACGCATAGGCACATTTTCGTTCGCAGGGCGAACACCCAGAGAGCCTTTCAGCTATCATCACGGCAGAACCAGGCTCCCCTCGTCTATTCGTTTGCTCTTCGAGCGCCTCCATGAGCCAGGATAGCTGGTAGTGTTACGAAGTCCATCCAGCACAGCACTACATCGGGGGAGGAGCATGGCTCGTCTACTGAGTATTCCTGCCGTCCCAGGAAGTCTGCGCCAGATGAATCGCCTCACTATCCTGCAATTACTGCGCGCGGAAGGACCAATCTCGAAATCTGATCTTGCTAAACGTAGCGCGATCAGCCGACCAACCGTTTCCAAAGTCGTGGACGACCTGCATGCTGACGGACTTGCAGAGAACTTCGGCACGGCTACCCCCTCTTCTGTCGGCGGCAAACCCGCCACGCTCTATCGTTTTAACAGCGGCGCCGTGCGTGTCGGGGCTGTCCTCTTGACCATTGATGGGGTCTTTGCCGCCATCTGCGACGGCGAGGCGCGTATCCTCTGCAAAAGGGAACAACACTTTCACCTTGACCGTTCCCCTGCAACGGTCACAGCCATCGTCACCAGCCTTCTTTCCAGGCTGCTCTACGAACTCTCCCTCGCTTCGGATGACCTGCTGGGTATCGGGGTTGGCATTCCAGGGCTGACCGATAGCGCCAATGGCATCGTCTGTTTTGCGCCACATCTTCCCGGTTGGCACGATGTCCCCCTCCAGCAATGGCTCGCCGATGCCTTTGACGTGCCAGTCTGGCTCGACAACGATTGCCATATACAGGCGCTGGCCGAGCGTTATCGCGGGCAGGGCGCCGATTGTGATGCCTTGATGTGCGTCGAAACAGGCGTCGGGCTGGCCGCCGCGTTCCTCTTCAATGGGCAGCTCTATCGCGGTCCAGGCAACACTGCCGGCGAAGTGGGCCATATGACCATCCAGGAGGATGGCCCGCCTTGCGAATGCGGCAATCGCGGATGCTGGGAATCGCTGGCCTCGACCACCTGGCTGGCGCAGAAAGCGACGCAGGCGCTGCAACAGGGACGGCAGAGTACCATTCCCTTGCTGGACGAAGCCGAGGCCCAGGCGGCGGCGGTCTATGCCGCCGCGCTGGCGGGCGATCCGCTGGCGCTCGAACTGGTCAGCGCCCAGGGGTATCATTTTGGCGTAGGTATTGCCAATTTAGTCAATGCGTTCAACCCGCAGCGCATCATCTTGCATGGAGAAACTATTGCTGGAGGCTTGCCCTTTTTACAGGCCGTCCTCCAGACTGTACAGGAGCGCGCGCTGCTGCGCCCGCGTCAGATGGTCGAGATCGTCTTCTCCAATCTGGGCGATGATGTCGGGCTGATCGGCGGCGCCAGTCTGGTCATTGATACACTCTTCAGCATGCCTGCAATGCCGGAACTCTCAGCAAGCACGCGCCTGTTGAGACGCTCGTGAAAGGAAGCTCCCCTTGGCAGAGACACAGCGAGTCAAAAACAGCGTCGGCATCTGGGCCTTTGGCCCCAACGCCACGCGCTTTGTACCCGGCGGCTACCACCCCGAAGTCGTCAATGAAGATATGGTCACGCGCACGCGCCGGGTGGTCAATGGGCTGGCTGATCTGGTTGATGGGCTGGAATATCACTATCCCGGCGAGATCAACGAGGACACGCTAGATGCCATCCGCGCAGCGCTCGGCCCGATAGATATTTACTGCCTGGCCGCCGGGCTGCATCCCGATCCCTATTATGCCCAGGGCACGTTTGTCAACCCAGATGCCAAAAAACGCCGCCAGGGCATCGACACTCTCAAGCGCGGCGTTGATCTGGCCGCCGCCATTGGCGCGCACTTCATCATCTGGCCTGGCGCGGAAGGCTATAACTATAACTTCCACCGCGACTACGCCCAGACCTGGGACTGGTTCATCGCTGGCGTGGGCGAAGTGGTGGCGCACGCGGCCAGCAAGGGTGTGACCGTCTTCCTGGAACATAAAAACTCCGAGCCAGCCATGAACATCCTCATGCGCAACATCGGCATGTGCCTCTACACCATTGACCGCGTTCGGCGGCTGGGCGTCGATGTCTCGCGGCTCCAGGTCAACATGGACTGGCAGCACCTCATTATGAACGGTGAGAACCTGCCCGAATACGCTGCGCTGCTAGCATCCGAGGGCCGCCTGGGCCACCAGCACGCCAACTCCGGCTGGGGCACGTTCGACGACGACAACATGACTGGCGCGTCCTTCTTCCTGCAAACGCTTGATCTGGCGCTGGTTCTTCAAGACGTTGGCTATGGGAAGAACGGCGAGCGCGTCGGCTTCGATCTCTACCCCTATACTGAGGATCAGGTCGCTGCCGTGCGGCGCAGCGTCTTGCAGTGGGAGTTTATTGACGACCTGGCCGGCAAGGTAGACCGCAGCGCGCTGGCCGCCGCCAAAAGCCGCTCCGATGCAGTGGATGCCTATCGCATCATCTTCGAAACGCTGGGCCTGGATGCTGCCTACACGGCGCGCATCATCGAACGCCATAAACACTAACCGTGTAAGGAGGCGCCTGCATGGAAACCTTGCTTGGCCTGGATATTGGCACCACTGGCGCGAAGGCCGCGCTCTTCGCGGCTGACGATGGCCGCACGCTCGCCAGCGCCTTTGTGGACTATCCCCTGCATCATCCGGCGCTGGGCTGGGCCGAGCAAGACCCTGAAGACTGGTGGCGTGCCACCTGCTTCGCCATCCAGACCTGCCTGAACCACGCAAAGATACTGGGCATTGCGCCGGAGGACGTGCGCGCGCTGGGCCTGTCCGGGCAGATGCACGGTCTGGTCCTGCTGGATGCACACGATCAAGTGCTGCGCCCCTGCATCATCTGGGCTGACCAGCGCAGCGCCGCCGAATGCGACTGGATCACCCGGACCGTTGGCGCTGAGCGATTGATCGACCTGACCAGCAATCCCGCGCTCACTGGCTTCACCGCGCCCAAGGCCATCTGGGTGCGCAATCACGAGCCAGACACCTTTGCGCGCGCCGCTCATCTGCTCTTGCCGAAAGATTATATTCGCTATCGCCTGACGGGCCTGATGGCGATGGAGATCACCGACTCGGCGGGCACGCTCTTTCTAGATGTCCGCCAGGGCGCGTGGTCGGCGGAACTGCTCCAGGCCATCGGCCTGAATCCAGCCTTGCTGCCACCTGTGCGTCGCTCCAACGATGTCTGCGGCGAGATTACCCCAGCAGTCGCCGCGCTCACCGGCCTGCGCGCCGGGACGCCGGTTGCGGGCGGCGGCGCTGATAACGCTTGCGGCGCGGTGGGCAGCGGCGTCGTCAGGCCGGGGCTGGTGCTGCTCTCCCTGGGCACCAGCGGCGTCGTGCTGGCCCACGCCGCTGAGCCGCGCGTTGACCGCAGCGGCCCGATCCCCCGCGCGCATACGTTCAATCACTCTGTTCCCAATACGTGGTATCTTATGGCTGTGACGCAGGCAGCGGGCCTCTCGTTGCGCTGGGTGCGCGATCACCTGGGGCTGCCAGAAATGGCGCTGGAACACTGGGGCGGCGCCGACGCTTATGATCTGCTAGCAAACGAGGCGGCGGGCGCGCCTGCCGGGTCGGAGGGTCTCCTCTTCCTGCCCTATCTTCAGGGCGAGCGCGCCCCACATCTGGACCCTCTGGCGCGCGGCGGCTGGATTGGCCTGACTGCCCGCCATGATCGCCGTTCGGTGATTCGTGCCGTTCTGGAGGGTGTCGCCTATAGCCTGCGAGATTGCTTCGCCATCATCCGCGAGCAAGGCTTGCCCATCGAAGAGGTGCGCATTACCGGCGGCGGCGCGCGCAGCCCGCTCTGGCGGCAGATTCTGGCGGATGTGCTGGAAAGCGATCTGGTCACGACCCAGGCGCAGGAGGGGCCGTCATTTGGCGCGGCGCTGCTGGCAGGCGTGGCGGCTGGCCTCTATCCATCAGTTGAGGCGGCCTGCGACGCTGCCGTGCGCGTGGGCGCGCGGGCCACGCCCGATGCGGCCAACGCGCAAACCTATCGGCAGTACTATCCTATCTATCAAGAACTGTATCCGGCGCTCAAAGCCTCCTTCGCGCGGCTGGGCGCGATCAGCGGAGGCGTCAATGGCTGATTTTGAGCAAGACACCCGTATCATCGTAACTGAACAAGGCTTGCAAACAACGCTCTCTCCCGATTGGCAGGTGACAGGACCACAGGGCGGCTATGTCGCCGCGATTGCGCTGCGCGCAATGGCCGGGCTGGTGCAACCCGGCTTCGTGCCAGTTGCCCTGACGGCGCAGTATCTGGTTGCCGCCAGCGCCGGACCCGCCGAAGTAAGCGCGACCTTGCTCCGACAGGGTCGCAGTGCCGCTTTCACCACCGCAACGGTCCGCCAGGGCGAGCGCATCGATCTCGGCGCAAGCGCCTCCTTCTTCCATCCGGTTGATGGACCAACACGCCTGGCGCTCACGCCGCCGACCATCCCCCCACTGGAGGCGTGTGTCCCGATGATGGCGCCCGCGCCGCCAGGCCAGCGTTTTTCATTCCACCAGAACCTGGACCTTCGCATGCCGGAATCCTTGATGGACCCGCAAAACGACTCGGACGATTTTATCTTCTGGGCGCGCTATCGAGCGCAAACCTGGAGCGATGATTTTCTGGTGCAGGCCGCCTCGCTGATTCCCTTGCTGGATATGGCCGTCTTTCCCGCCGCTTTTCGCGCCATCCCGGCGTTTCCCGGCGCCGTCAGCCTGGACCTCACTGTTCACTGGCACAACCATCCGCCATCCCAGGAGTGGATGATCTTGCGCGGGCGCTGCCAGCATGCCGCCGCTGGCATGCTCAACGGCTGGGCTGAAGCCTGGACACCAGAGGGCACGCTCCTGGCAACGGCGGCACAGCAGGCGGTGATACGGAGGTAAAACAGGGGCAGGGAGAAATGCTCAGGCAGGCCCGACAAGTGTAGGTGTAGGTGGTGTTGGTAGAAACCATTTTTCACCATCTACACCTACACTTGCTGATGTGTCCTTACCTCTCAATCGGTGAACTCGATGCGATAGTTCCCGGCGCGCTTGTTCATGCCATCTTTCAGTTCCGCAGGTGTCTTGTTCTTGCCTTTCGCGTGATAATAGGGCACGCGAATGCGCGACGCGCCTGCCTCCATGCGCTCCTTGCGGATATAGAGCCTCGCCCGCACCTTTCTGCCTTTTTTGGTAATCTTGGCGGTTTCAGGAATCGGCTTGGCCGGGCCATCGAAGCGGAACTTCTTCCAGGGCGGATGCGCGCCGATCAGGATGCCATCCTGCGTAATCCGCAGCCGCATGCGCGACCCGCGCACGTCTTGGCCGAGTTCTACCTCGGCTTTCTGGTCGGCGGCATTGCGCACAATGAGAATGCCCTCCAGCTTGCCGCCCATGTAACGGAAGTAGGCGTAGCGGAGTACGATCACAGCTATCACGATCAGGAACAAATCGACAAGCAGGCCAATCCAGTAGGACCACTCGATCTCCACCGTGATAGGCACATTCAGCGACTGACTATTTTTCTCAATGTCACATGCCGTAATCTGAACCGTGTACGTTCCCGGCAAGACATAGCGCGCATTCCAGGAAAACTGATAGCTCGTTCCCCCGGTTGGAACAACTGGGATGGGCTTGTTATTAATCTTCACTGACACCGAATGGATCGGCAGGTTATCCCCCAGCACATCCAGGGTCATATCAGTCATTCCTGCCACCTTCGCGCCAGCTTGCAGCGAAAAATGCAAGCTGAAGTTCGTGGGGTTCACTACAAAGACACCTGGGCCATTCTTGTCGGTGTAGTCAATAGGGTCAGGCGGGTCTTTATATGACGTATTCTGATACGTCACCTGCACCTGAACATGGTGTGTGCCAACAGAGAACGGGGTACTCGGTTGCACCGTCAGCCGATACAGATCGCGGAGTTGGGAAAGGATATTCTGGTAGGACGCTTTCAGCGTGCTTGTATCAGGATTGGCGAAAGAAGCGCCGCCCGTCGCGCGCGAAATCTCCTGGAGGGTACTCTGGTCCGCATCCGTGCCCAATCCAATCGTATAGACTGGTATATGCACAGCCTGCGCCAGAGCGAGTGCTTGAGCCAGGCTATGTGCCCTGCTGCCATCATCGTGCTGATCGGTTTGCAGCACAATCAGCTTGCGACCTGACAGGGGAGCCATATCCTCGGCAGCCTGATAGAGCGCGTCAAAGATGGGCGCTTGCGTCCCAGGAGCGCCAGCCTGCAAAGGATTGACAACGGCATCCAGTTTAGCATGATCGGTGGTAAAGTTCACCAGGCGATGGACACCGGCTGGACCCGTCCCGGCAATATCATAGAATGCCACCTGATCTTGCGGATTGAGGCTGTCGACAAAGCCTTTAGTAATGGCGTCCTTGGCAGCTGGCAGCTTGTCATCATAGCTCATCGTGAAACTGGTATCCAACAAGACCGCCGCCGTAATCGGCTCGCTGACATCCGTCACTTCCGTCAAATCCTGGAGCGTAGCCTGTTGAGTATCTACGGTCACAGATACCTGGCTATTTGTCAGCCCCGTTACCGGATGACCATCCGCATCAATGACACTCATATAAGCGGTAAGTTGATTATAGCCATTGGGGATAAGCTGCTGAAGATGGACATTGAGCTGCCCGGTATCACGCGGCGCAAGTGGCGCCCGCGCAGAACTAGCGCTTGCCAGACCAGGCGCGCCGGAGAGCAGCGCCAACACCAGCATACAAAGGAGCAAGGCGGCACGTTTCGCCACCGCACTGAATCTCATCTTCCCCTCCAATCTGCGACGCGATCACGACCCACTGCGCGCTCATCGGATGCCCTTCTTTCTGGGCGAAATTGGGACAAGCGCAGGCAGATTCAAGCGCCCACGCCAGCAAGCCAACGTAGACGGGCGACACATCGCGGCTGAATTCTGGCGTATTATAACCGTTCAGCCTCTGCATGGCAATAAGAAGAGGAGAATATAGGCCAAACGGGCGATAGCCTACCGGCCTGGCAGCATGACGCCACCCGGCGCATCAAGCGTGTGCCACCGCCATCCCTGGCGGCGAATAACTCGCCAGCACGCAGGCTGGCGCTACGCGCAAAATGCCCCGTAATTAACCCACGCGGAAATGAGCCGTCCCACTCCTCACAACGGCTGCTTTCGTCATGAACAGCGACCAGGCCATCCCTACCGCCTGCGCCGAGCGGAGGGGGCTTACTGGTCAGGAGCGTTCTTGAGGGTAAACCAGAAGGTGGACCCTGCTCCAGGAAGACTCTCGACGCCCACCTGGCCGCCCTGGCGCTCCATCATCGTCTTGCTGATATACAACCCCAGCCCCAGGCCAATGCCTGACCCGCTCTGCACCTCGATGCCTGGCACCCGATGGAAGAGGTTCCATAGCTGTGCTTGTTCCTCCGGCGGAATCCCTGGTCCCTGGTCGCGCACCCACACGCGCACCTGGCGGCCCTCGACCGCCAGACCTACTTCCACCGGCTGAGGGGACGGCGAGTATTTGAGCGCATTGGTCAGGTAATTGGTGAGGACTTGCCCCGTGCGATCCGCATCTGCCAGCACGCGAACCGAAACACCCGCAGGCAGCGCGAGCTTGATCGTGCGGTCGGGGTGTGCCAGCCGCTCCTCCTCCACCACCTCGGCAACCAACGCTCCCAGGTCACACGCTGTTACCTGCACCTCCAACCTGCCACTGCGTATGCGCGAAAGGTCGATAAGGTCATCCAGCAGCCGGGTTAAACGAACAATCTGTTTCTCGATCCGCCGCAAACTCTGCTGCTGGGAGGACCAGACCGCCGTACGGTCCTCAGGGGAGAGCGTCCTGGCAGCGAGCGCTTCACCCCGCTTGAGCAAGAGTTGCACGCCTCCCTTGATGGAGGTGACAGGCGTGCGCAGTTCATGACTGACAATCCCCAGGAAGGCATCCATCTGGCGCGTAGTTTCGCTCATCGCCAGGACTTTCGCCCGCGCTTCCTCCCGCTCACCCAGCAGCCGCTCGCGCTCCAGGATCAGCCCGGACAGGCGGCCCATGCCTTGCGCCAATGCCAGGTCAGCCTGTGTATACGTGTGCCCATGCTCTTCCTGGTTGAGCGACATCACCCCGATCAGGGTCTCTGCCAGGCGAAGCGGGACCACCAACGCCAGCCGGAGACTCGCGAGCGGTCGCCGTTCTCGGTAGGGGGGCTGCTCCAGGTCGAGAACCTGCACCTCCCCGGCATGCAGACGGGCTAAGAATTGAGGGTCGGTATAGCGGTCAGCAAAGCGGGTGCCGTCTACATGTTCACGCACCCGCTCCTCCTGCTCCGGTGTGAAGCCCACACTCGCCACCAGATGGGCGGTATCGGTGGCGCTCTCACGAGAGACGAGGGTGGCATTGGCGCAGTCCAGCACCTGGCAGGTAAGGGAAAGCACCCGCTGGGCCAGGGAAGCGGTGGTAAAATCGGACGGCGCCTCTGCTGGCAGAGGCTCTGGAATGACCAGGGTCTCTGCCATCGTCAGTAAAGCCTCCAGGGACGCATACGTGCGCTGCTCCAGGCGCCACCGCTCGGTAACATCATGGGCTACCAGGACGGCGCCCGTGATAGCTCCTGCTTGATCGAGCAAGGGCGTGCCACTCATGCTAGTGACCAGGGTGCGCCCATCGGCAGTCAGGTAGAGCAAATCCATCGCCTGGGCGCCTGTGAGAACCTCCCCACGCAGCACCCGCTGGGCAGGCAGGCGCTCGAACGGCACCACCTGATGATTCAGGTCGCGGGGCAGCAGGTACGAAAAACGCTCTTCCATGGAACGTCCCTGCCAGTTCGACTCCTCCGGCCCCAGAATTTCACGAGCGAAGGCATTGACACGTCTGATGCTCCCCTGGGCATCGAACACAAACACCCCATCGGCCATCGACTCGAAGATCGCTTCATATTCCTGGGCACGCTCGGCCACCTCGCGCTCTAGCCTCCGCAGTTCCGAGATGTCCTGCGCATTGACGACCCCGCCGATGATGGCCCCAGAGGCATCTCGCATGGGGACAGTTGCATGCAGGATCGTTTTCCGCTGCCCAGCACAGGTCTCGATCTCCACCTCCTCACTCAGCGACTCCTCCCCCCTGGTCAACGCTCGGCCCAGACCCCAGTCCTCGGCGGTCAGTGGTTGGCCGGTCCTGGCTGACCATCCTTTCCACTGGTCATACGGCGCCAGTTCCTCAGCCAGCGGCAGCGACTCGCCCCAGAGCCTTCTGAACGCCAGGTTCACTTCCACCAGTCGCCCCCGCTCGTCGGTGATCGCCACCGCAGACGGCAGGGTCTCCCCCACCCTGCGCAGGCGCTGATAGGCGGAGGCGCTACTGGCCTCTGCCTCGGCCAGCAGCCGATGCTTCACCGCGAGTTGCCGACGTTCTTGCTCGGTCCGACTGACGAGCAGGCTGATACACCCGCCCACCACCAGATACAGCGCGAGGCCAAGGGCATCGAAGGAGGTCGCGCGCGACCAGGAGAACGCGGGAGGCAAGGGAAGAGAGAAGAAGATGAGCGCTCCCACCAGCGTGGCGCAGAGGCTGGGGCCTGCCCCCCACCCCAGAGCCAGCATCAGTATCCCCAGGTACGCCAGGGCATGAACCAGGGCAAACTGGGGCGCCAGGGGGACAAAAGCCAGCGTCACCCCGGCGGCCACCAGTTCGATAAGTACTGCTCCTAGATAGCCGAGGAGGGGATGGCGCAGGGGGTCTGGGAGCCAGGAGGGCGCAAAGGAGTGCTGCTGAAGCCACCCTAACCAGCTCAGCCGCGTGTTCCTCGCGCGCTGCTCTGGCAGGGGCGCCTGGCTCTGTGACGCTCCTGGCGGGGGAGGCTGGAAATGAGCCGCATCAGGGTTGGGTGGAGGAAAAGAGGGTGTGTTCATAGGATGTTCCTTGTGACCCCCTGGCAACAATATGGCGTTCCCTGAGCCATTTTCCCACTCCTGGAGGGATGTTGGCAAGCTAGCTGCCGTCTCCAGAGCATCGTGGAGTTCATGCAGCCCTGCGCCGCACTGCCAAACACGCACTTAGAACGCCGCAAATGTAGCGATAGGTTCCGCTATCTGTCAATCCGGCCAGGGCGTTACAGGCTCTTGCGACCAGTCATAGCGTTCGGTACAATGACGTTGACAACATCAAGAAGGAGTTTGAGGCATGGGCAAATTAGACGGCAAAGTCGCCCTTATTACCGGCGCAGGTTCGGGCTTTGGCCGCGCCACGACGCTGCTCTTCACCCTCGAAGGGGCATCCGTGCTGGTCGTGGACCGCGATGAAGATAGCGCGCACAACACGGTCGCTGAGGTCGAAAAGACGCATCCGGGCAAAGCTTCGGCCTTCATCGCTGATGTAACGAAGAGCGCCGATGTGGCCGCGATGGTGCAAACCGCCGTCGAGCGTTATGGCAAGCTTGACATCCTCTACAACAACGCGGGCATCGGCGGCTCGCTCTCGCCAGCCACGATGATGGAAGAAGAAATCTGGGACGCCGTGCTGGCAACCAATCTCAAAAGCGTCTTTCTCGGCGCGAAATATGCCTTCCCCGAACTGGAGAAGAACGGCGGCGGGGTCATCCTCAATACTGCCTCGGTCGCTGGCGTCGTGGCTTCGCCGGGCTTTGCCGCCTACGGCTCGTCGAAAGCAGGCGTCATCCACCTGACCAAGATTCTCTCCCTGGAGGGCGCGGCGCTCAACATCCGCGTCAACGCTATTTGCCCCGGCTGGGCCTGGACGCCGCTCGTCGCGCGCGGGGTTGCCGCAGCCTTCCCCGGCGCGGAGGAGCAGGTCAAGCAGGTGCTGGCAAAAACAGCCCCCATGAACCGGCTGATCGAGCCGGAGGAGGTGGCAAAGCTGGCGCTCTATCTGGCATCCGACGATGCCAAGTCCATCACCGGCACGGCCCAGATCATCGATGCTGGCATTAGCGCGGGGCGCTCGGAAGCCATGTAACCTTCGTCGTCCACACCATCATCAGAGGAGTGCTATCAATGGGCAAGCTTGACGGCAAAGTCGCCATTATTACCGGCGCGGGGTCTGGCTTTGGCCGCGCCACCACGCTGCTCTTTACCCTCGAAGGGGCGTCCGTGCTGGTCGTGGACCGCGACGAGGCAGGCGCAAAGACCACCATTGCCGCCGTGGAACAAACACATCCGGGCAAAGCCTCAGCATTCGTCGCCGATGTGACCAAAAGCGCCGATGTGGCCGCGATGGTGCAAACCGCCGTAGAACGCTACGGCAAGCTGGATATTCTCTTCAACAACGCGGGCATCGGCGGGCAGGTCACGGCCATAGAAAAGATGGACGAAGAGAACTGGGATGCCGTGCTGGCGGTCAATCTCAAAAGCGTCTTTCTCGGCGCGAAATACGCCTTTCCTGAACTGAGGAAAAATGGTGGCGGCGTCATCCTGAATACTGCTTCGGTTTCGGCTATCGTCGCTTCGCCCGGCTACGCCGCCTACACCGCCTCCAAGGCCGGAGTCGTGCAACTGACGAAGCTGATCGCCCTGGAGGGCGCGCCCCATCACATCCGCTCGAACGCCATTTGCCCATCGTTTTCCTGGACGCCGCTGGTGGAACGGGGCGTCTCTGCGCGCTTCCCTGGCGCGGAGGAGCGCGTGAAGCAGGCGCTGGCTCAGGCGTCTCCACTGAACGATCTGGTGACTCCTGATGAAATCGCCGCACTGGCGCTCTTTCTGGTTTCGGACGAGGCGCGCTTCATCACCGGCACAGCCCAGATTATCGATGGCGGCCTGAGCGCGGGCACAACAAGATAGCGCGCATATCAGCAAAGGACGGCGCCCTGTGGCTTTGCATCCCCGGCTCCAGCGGCTGCTCTGGGTGGGGCTGCTCCTGGCAGCCGGGGTCGTGATCACCGCGCAAGGCGCCCGGCTGCTGGCTGCCATTCAGGCAGGCGCCAGCACGACCAGCGATTTTTGCCAGGACTACCAGAGCGCCGGATACTGGCTGCATGACTCACGCATCTACGCGCCGGTCTCCTGCTGGAGCCGCTTTTCCAGCACGGCCCAGCCGCTCGAATACAACACACATCCTCCGCCATCGCTGCTCCTCTTCGCGCCCTTTGCCTTGCTCTCCTACAGTGCGGCGGCCTGGCTCTGGGGGCTTCTCAACCTCTCCTGTCTGATCCTCAGCCTGATTCTGATCTGCCCGGAATTGGGCCTCTGGAAACTACAACGCTTTCTGCCTATCCTCGCGCTCTTCCTGCTCTGGGAGCCAACCCTGGACAGCACGCGCTCTGGCAATGTGGGCGCAGGCGTCTCATGTCTGCTCATCGCGCTCGTCTGGCGGGCGCTGCGCCGGAGGCAGCAGGCCCAGGCCGGGATACTGAGCGGCACTGCGCTGCTGCTCAAGCCGCTGCCATTGCTGTTACTGCCCTATTTCCTGCTGCGGCGGCAGTGGCGCGCTGCCGTCAGCATGGCGGTCACGCTGGCGCTGGGCGTCTTGATCTCGTTAGCGCTCATGGGTCCGCAGCCCTGGACCGATTACCTGGGGCCGGTGCGCGCCAACGAGAGTCCCGGCGTGCCGGTGCCGGGAAACCTCTCGCTCGTCGGTCTGGTGGCGCGCTGGGGCGCTGGGTATCACGAGTTCCTGCACCCTGGCGCCATCCGCGCCTTCATCGATCTCCCACCGCTCCTGCCGCACATCTCATTAGATACCGCGCTGCTGCTGGGCACTCTGCTGGCGGCAGCCGTCGCGTTGGCGCTCGGCCCTAGGCTCTGGCGCCGCAAGGCCAGCGATAGCGGGGCGCACGCGCAGCCCAGAAGTTGGGATGAGCGCGACGATGCCAGCTTTGCTTTCGTCCTCATCCTCTCATTCCTCGTCTTCCCACTGGCCTGGCAGTGGAATCTAGTTCTGCTTGCCATGCCTCTCCTCTGGCTGGCCGTGCAGGTCATGCGGCCTGGCAATCACAGAGCGAGATGGCTCTATGGGGCCGCGCTCGTCTTGCTGGCCCTCCCGTTCGGCTGGAGCATCCCCGCCTTCCAGCTTGAGGCGCAGACGGCGCTGCCCTGGCCGCTGCGCCTGGCGGCTGCCCTCTTTACGGCGTTGCCCACTCTTGCATTGGTCTTGTTACTTGCTACGCTCTGGCCCTGGATAAAGAGAACAACCCAGACACCAGCTATCGAGCCAGCGCCTGTGCAAGTCCCTCATCCATTCTAGACAGACATGGTAAGGGGTGCTATAGTGTGAGACAGCTTGTGGCAAACAAGCACATTTTAGCAAAGGGAGGTTTATTCACATGCAAGGGAAGACCGCCTCGGCCTGGGTCATCATCGAGACCACTCCATAGACACAACCACCAGTCCATCCACGCCAGCATACGGGCGCCCTGTTTGGAATAGGGAAACGAACCCCACGAAATTGAGCGAGGTTGTTCAGCAGACGATTTGAGAAATGGAGTCGATCAAGATGAGCCAGAACGAATCCGCGCTTCCTTCCAAGGAAGCACACGAGAAAGCCCTGGAATTGGCCCGCCGCGTCCCCCACCTCCACATCCCCCGCCATGTCAGGAAGGAGCAGATCCAAGCCCAGGTTCACGGCTCCGGCCCGCTGGGGCGCATGAACGCCTGGGTAGCGGTGCGGATCACCAGGATCGTTGGCACCATGTACTGTGCCTACGTGTTTACCATCATTGCCTTTGTCGCCCTGCCTTCAGCCATCCAGCAGGGATCCCCGACCGTCCTGGTCAACTGGTTGTCCTCGAACTTCTTGCAGTTGGTGTTGCTGCCCATCATCATTGTCGGACAGAACGTGATCTCAGCAGCGCAGGACGCGCGAGCAGAGGCCGACCACGAAACCCTGACGGCACTAAACCAGATGAACATCCAGCAGCTAGAGATCCTCAAAGGCCAGGCGGAGATTCTCGAACTCCTCAGGGGCAAGAAGGACTGAGCCGGCACGTTCACGGTCTGGCGCGGCAACCCCACAGGCTGACCCAGGCCCAAATCAGCCAGAAGGTCGGCAGTGATTGAAACACAATGGTCATTCATAGTACGCCACAACAATGCGACCCGTTTGCAAGAGATCGCTTACCGACTTGATTGTAAGCGATCTCTTCTGGTTGTAGGGGAAGAACGCCAACTAGCGACGCGCGTTCTCCTGCAAGGGCGGCGCTTCGATTGTTGGCTTGCTCGCGCTTTGCTGCGCTTTGCGGCCCGGCTTCAGAAACAATCCGTAGAGCAGCAGCAGACTCGGAATCAGGAGGATCGATCCGCCTATCACCGTCACGGTCAGGGCCGTGAACATCGCCGGATCGGTGGCCGTGTTGCTCAGCGTCAGCGCCGGATAGAGCAGGTAGGGCAGATGCGATAGCCCATAAGCATAGAAGACCAGCCCATACCCTGCGACGTTCAGCAGCAGCGCCAGACCATAGCGCCCGGCCCGATCAGGGCGTGGGCGACGCAGCAGCAAGAGCCACGCGCCAGCCAGGCAGAGCGCCGCCAGCAACAGCCAGGGCCAGTAGCCCTCCAGCGCCGTCAGGTGCCAATGCGCGTAGAAGCGCAGCGCCACCGCCAGCAGCACGCCCCCCAGCAGCATCAGCGGGGCAAATCCACGCGCCAGCCGGTGAAAATAACGAAATGCTCGCTCCTCGCCTACACGCGCCGCATACCAACTGAGGAAGAGGCTCGCCAGAGAACAGAGGATCGTGAGCGCCACCAGCGCCAGCGCCACGCTCAGCGGATTGAACAACACCGCTGCTACGCTGACCCGCGCCAGGCCGCTGCCAGAAACGAACTGCGCGTTATCCCAGACCGCCAGGAATGGAACGAGAAAGAGCGGAATCAGGAAGCTGCTGATGCCAAAGATTGGCGCGAAGAGCCGCTGATCTTTCCCTACAAGATGGTGAAAAGCAAAGAACGCGCCGCGCAGCAGAATCAACATCAGCGCGATGCCCACCGGCACGAACAAGAGCGTGCCAAACGTTGCTGCCGCGCGCGGAAAGTAGCCAACCAGCCCAACGACAAAGAAGACCAGGAAGACATTCGTCGTCTCCCAGACGGGCGAGAGATAGCGCAGAATCACGCGCTGGACGGCGGAGTTTCTGTCAGTGAGGTCGGCCCACCAGTAGAGAAATCCCGCGCCAAAGTCAATCGCCGCCAGCACGCCATAAAGAAAGAGAAACGTCCAGAGCGCCACGAAGGCAATCGTCAGGTTATCCATGAATCACAACCTCCTGCTGCTGTGCGCGGTCCTCGCGGCGCTCAAGCTCGTCATCCTGCCCCGGCGCAGAGCCATCGTCGCTGCGCGGGCCACGCCCGTTGTTCAGGGCCAGCATCGGCAGCGGATGCGCGCGGAAATACTTGAGCAGAATATAGATGGTGGAGACAGCAGCCAGCATAAAGAAGCTCAGCAGGCCATAGAAGAGCAAGCCCACATAGGGCGAACTGGTCAGCGCCTGCTGCACCGTCATAATGTGATAGAGAATCCAGGGCTGGCGGCCCAGTTCCGTGACCATCCAGCCAAGCTCCATCGCCAGGAACGACAGCACACTTCCGCCCAGCACGCCCAGCAAGAGGAGCCTGTGGGTCATCAGACGGCGGCGGAAAACCAGCGCCAGCACGAAGAGCAGCCCGATGCCAAAGAGATAGAAGCCAATGCCCACCATCGCGTCAAAGGCATAGTGGATCGCCAGCGACGGCCAGGTGGCCTGCGGGAAGGCATTCAGCCCCTGGATTGGATGATTGATGTCGCCATAGGCCAGCCAACTCAGCAGGTCAGGAATCTGGATCGCGCCGATCACCTGATGCGTCGTGGGGTTCACAATGCCGCCAATCGTTAGCGGCGCGCGCGTCTGCGTGTCAAAGAGCGCCTCGGCGGCAGCCAGCTTTTCTGGCTGATAGCGCGCAATATCTTTGGCCGACATATCGCCGGTAAAGATCGTCAGCGTAGCGACCAGCAAAGCGCCGCTCATCCCAATCGCCAGCGCCTTCTTGAAATACGCCAGGCTGCGACCGCGCAAGAGGTTCCAGGCCGCCATGCCCGCCAGCAGAAAGGCTACAACGAGATAGGCCGTCGTTAGCACATGCAGCATCTCGCTTGCGGCCATCGGGTTGAGCATCGCGGCCAACGGCTGCACATTCTGCACCTGCCCCTGATTGAGTTGGAAGCCCACCGGGCTATTCATAAAGGCATTCACCGTTGTGATCAGCAGTCCCGACGCCGCCGAAGCGACAATAATGGGCAGCGAGCAGAGCCAGTGCAACCAGCGATTGGAGAAGCGATCCCAGGCGTAGACGTATATCCCCAGGAAGATCGCCTCGACAAAGAACGCGAAGCCCTCAATCACAAAGGGCAGCGCGATCACCTTTCCGGCAATCTGCATGAAGTTCGGCCAGAGCAGCGTCAGTTCAAATGCCACCGCTGTGCCCGTCACCGACCCCACCGCAAAGAGGATCACCAGCGCCGTCGTCCAGCGGCGCGCCATCAATTGGAAATCGCGGTCTTTGCGCACAATGCCTGCCAGTTCAGCAATCGAAATAAACAGCGGCAAGCCCACCCCAATCACCGCAAAAATGATGTGGATCGCCAGCGTTGAACCCGTCAACGCCCGCGCATAGATGTCATTCGTCATCAATCTTCATGCCCCCTGGCTTGCCGGGCCAGGCTGCCCAGAACAGCGGGCGGCCAGTTCACATGCCCCGCAAGCATCTGCATTACGGTACTGTTGTTTGCAACCAAAGCATAGCGCGGCAGGCATGAAGATATTGTCAGGAGGGCAAAGGAAAAGTCTGTCAGGGAAACCCTGACAGACTCATAACCCTCTGCCTGGAGTTGCTCGATAAAGCTATTGGCCTGATCCTCGTTGACAGGTCTTGAGCGCGAGGCAAGCGGTGTTCCTGGTAGTGGTCAATCGTTTCCACTCATTCGGCCTCGCGCGCCTGCAACAGCCCTTTGCGCAAGGCGTATTGGACCAGTTCGGAGCGATGGTGCAGCCCCAATTTCTGCATGATGCGCACGCGATAGGTCTCCACCGTCTTGGGGCTGAGGAAGAGTTGGTCGCCAATCTCGCTGCTGCTGTAGCCCTCCGCTGTCAGCGTCAGCACCTCGCGCTCGCGCTCGCTCAGCCCGTCGTAGGCGTCGCGCTCCTGCGCGGGGCGTCCGCCTTCGAGGTAGCGCGAGAGCAGCAGAGTGGCTGCTGCCGGATAGAGAAACACGTTGCCAGCAGCCACTGTGCGGATGGCCTCGAAGAGATCAGAATCGACGCCCTGCTTCAACACATAGCCATAGCCGCCATTTTCCAGCACCTGAAAAAGATACTCGTTTTCGGCGTGCATCGTCAGCACCAGCACGCGGCCTTGTAGGTTTGCCGCGTGCAACCGGCGCAGCGCCTCCAGCCCATCCATGCCGGGCATAGTAATATCCATTACGACCACATCTGGCGTCAGATCGCGCACGCGCTCCAGCGCCTCGGCTCCATCGCCCGCCTCGCCCACCACCTCCATATCCACCTGGGTATTGAGCAGTGTACGCAAGCCCGCGCGAAAGATGGGATGATCGTCAACGAGCAGAATGTGCAGCTTGCTCATCGGCCTCCTCCCCCCGCTTACTGACCTCCTCCAATGGAAGCGTCACCTGCACCGTCGTGCCATGTCCTGGCCGCGACTCAATGGAGAAGCGCCCGCCAATCAGGTGAGCGCGCTCCTCCATACCAAACAGACCCAGCCCTCGGCCATCCGTATCCTGTCGCCAGACGCGCTCCAGCACACGTAGATCAAAGCCGCGCCCATCATCGGCGATCCGAATCATCAACTGCCCATCCTGGCGCGCCAGCCGCACCTGCGCATGCTGCGCCTCGCCGTGCTTGAGGATATTCGTCAACGCCTCCTGCACAATCCGATAGACCGCAATCGCGCGCTCCGGCGGTAGGGTGATCGCCCCTTCCGGCAGCTCCAGCGAGATGGCGAGGGCCGTCGTCTCCTTCAACTGGCGCACCAGCGAGCGCAGCGAGGCCACCAGGCCCAAATGATCGAGTACAGGCGGGCGCAGATCGAGCGCCAACTGGCGCACGCGATCAATGGCTGCTGAAACGAGCGCGCGCAGCGCCGCAATCTCGGCCTGGCGCGCCTCAGAAGCTGCCGCATTCTCCAGCAGCTTCAGCCGCACCAGCAGAAGGGTCAGCGTCTGTCCCGTATCGTCATGCAGTTCGCGGGCAATCCGGCGGCGCTCCTCCTCTTGCGCGCGGATGACGCGGCCACCCAGCGCCTGCATCTGCGTGCGATAGTCTTCCACATCATCCAGCACACTGTTTAGTGTCTGGGCCAGTTCGCGCATATCGCCATCCGCAAGCGCGGACGGATGTGCCCGCACAGAGAGATCGCCGCGCCCTACCAGGCTGGCCGTTGCGCGCAAACTTTTCAGCGGTTCAAAAGCGGCCTTCAGCAGCAAGCCATTCAGTAGCATACTCAAAAGCAGGCCCACGCCAGTAAAGAGCAGACAGAGCGGCAGGTATAGCCGCGCATCAGGATACGCCCGTGCTACCCGCAAGGTGATGACCGTTCCGGCCAGCGCCCCCAAGACGACAATTGCTGAATTAGCAATCAGCACTTTATAGTACAAAGGCATCGCCAGCAGGCGCCTGCCAAACCCCCCAGGCTGTTCGGGCAACGCTGGCGCTGGCGGTTCGTCCCTATCAAGGTCAGCATCCAGCGCCGCCAGAAGCGATTGATCGGGAAGAAAATCAGTTTTCATGGATACTCTCGTTCCAGCGATTATTAGCCGTCTGTGTTGTACTGTTGTTTCATAAAATATTATAGCGCGGCGCCAGCGGAGAACTGCTACCACTTTCTCAGCTTCTTTTAAGCCTGACCCCAAAGAATCCTTTCCTGCTGGCACTCAGCAGGCAATGGTAGGGATTCATTGGGGTTTGCGCCTTGAGACATTAACCCCATTGAGATGTTGAAAGCCTGTATTTGCCCAGAGAGTAAGCTCAACCTCACTGTCTCTATGCTCCCTCCCACACTATCGTGTATACTGGCTCTACCGACGGTCCCAAACAGGAGTCTAATTTAGATTGCCAGGATTCTTGCGGAGAGAAGAGCTATGGGCATAAAGCGAGATCGGCACCCTCCCTCCAGACAAACCCATCACAACCCGCCTGCCCCGTCCACGGAAACCACCAGCCGGACATCGCAGATACAGACGATGGGCGCGGGCACATCCGACGCACAGCACGCTCTTGATGATCCTGCGCGGCTGGCTGCCCTTCAGCAAACCATGCTCCTGGATAGCCCGCCAGAGGAAGCATTTGATCGGCTCACCCGCCTGGCTGCCAAAATCCTGCGCGCCCCAACGGCCCTGGTCTCCCTCGTGGACCAGGATCGCCAGTTTTTCAAAAGCTACGCGGGCCTGGCAGAACCCTGGACCTCTCAGCAAGGAACACTACTCACTCATTTGTTCTGTCGGTATGTCGCGATAACCGGCCAACCACTGCTGGTAGAAGATGCGCGCAAGCATCCGTTGGTCCAGGGGAACCTCGCCATCGACGACCTGGGCGCGCTGGCTTACGCTGGCGTTCCTTTGATCACCCAGGAAGGCTACGCGCTGGGCGCTTTCTGCGTCATTGATAACCACCCGCGCGCCTGGACCCAGGAGGAGATCGAGATACTCAAAGACCTGAGCGCCTCGGTGATGACCGAAATCGAATTGCGTGCCACGACCCGGCAGGCCGCCGCCCGCGCCAGCCAGCTTGAGGCCACCTTCGAGGCCATCGCCGATGCCGTGCTAGTCTATGATAAAGATGGTACTATCCTTCAGGCGAATGCCGCCGCCCGCGAACTGCTGGCTTCTGATCAGTCGGACGTTTACACGCTGCCGCTCTCTGAGCGTATGCGCCTCTTTCCCAGTTGGGATGAGCAGAAGCAGCCTTTCTCCGATGAAAGCTGGCCGGCCCGGCGCATCTTGAACGGTGAGACCCTCAAAGGCGCAACCTCTGTCGAGAGTGAAACCCGGACATCCGATGGTCGCCAGGTGATGTTCAACGCCAGCGGCGCGCCCGTGCGCGATTCGGAGGGCCAGATTATTGGGGGCATCCTCCTGCTGCGCGATGTGACAGAACGGCGGCAGATCGAACAACGCACCGAAGCGACCCTCAACGCCTTGCTGGCGATGGCCCAGGCGCTCGTCTTCGATAGCCCTGAGACAGAGCTTGCTGCTAATCAAACGCTCTCCGACACCACACGCATCGCGCGCCGCCTGGCAGAACTGACTGCCAGTGTCCTTGGCTGCCAGCGGGTCAGTCTGAGCGCCATCGACCCAAAGACGCAGATCGCACGCCCGGTAGCCATTGTGGGTCTTTCCCCGGAGCAAGAGCAGCAATGGTGGGCCGAGCAGCCCGCCGAGTCGCGGCTGGAGGACAGCCCGATGCCTGAACTTGTCGCTCGCCTTCTCAGCGGCGATGTGCTGACGTTCGATATGCGGCAGCCGCCTTTCAATGCGTATCCAAATCCCTATGGAGTGACCACGATGCTCATTGCGCCGATGCACGTGGGCAATCAAATTGTCGGCGTGGTCACGCTTGATTATGGCGGGGCAGAACACGCCTTTTCTCCTCAGGAGATCGCGCTGGCGGGCAGCGTCGCAAAGCTTGAGGCCCTGGTTGTCGAGCGCGCGCGGCTGCTGCATGAGCGCGAAGAGTCGCGCGCGCGCGAACTGGCCCTGCGGCAAGCCAACGAGCGGATGGACGCCTTCCTGGGCATTGCCAGCCACGAACTCAAAACGCCCATCACCAGCATCAAAGCTGGCATTCAACTGGCGCAGCGCCGCCTGGAGATGGCGCCCCCGCCAGAGTCCCGCTCTCTCGCTGATCTCAACACGCTGCTGGACGCGCTCCAGACGCTCCTCAATCGCTCAGACCGCCAGACACGGCTGCTCAATCGCCTGGTAGATGACCTGTTGGATGTCTCGCGCATCCAGTCAGGCAAGCTCGAATTCCACCTGGAGCAAGGCGATCTGGTCGCCATCGTGCGCGATGCCGTGCAAGAGCAATCTCAACTCGCGCCAAAGCGGACCATTCGCTTTCAGCCTCCCGCTCATCCGAATCTCAGCGTCTTCGTGGACGCCGACCGCATCGGG
This sequence comes from Ktedonobacterales bacterium, assembly GCA_046704085.1. Taxonomy (GTDB): domain Bacteria; phylum Chloroflexota; class Ktedonobacteria; order Ktedonobacterales; family DATBGS01; genus DATBHW01. The sequence goes on from JBJKSJ010000038.1 coordinate 43,833, forward strand.
CAGGTGGTCACCAACTACCTCACCAACGCCCTCAAATACTCGAAGGAAGCCTATCCGGTCGAGGTGGGCCTGGAGGTCGAGGGCCAGCACGCTCGCCTCTGGGTGCGCGATCAGGGGCCAGGGCTGCCCTCGGAAGAACAGGCGCGCATCTGGGAACGCTTCCACCGGGCGGAAGGCATTGAGATTCAGAGCGGCTCTGGCGTTGGGCTGGGCCTGGGCCTTTATATCAGCCGAACGATCATCGAGCGTCATCACGGGCAGGTCGGCGTGCAAAGCACCCCCGGACAGGGTTCCACCTTCTGGTTTATTCTGCCGCTGGCGCAGGCCAGAGCAGCGCGCGACTGATTCAGGACCACACCTCGCGCAGATTGTCGATGATGAGGAACAGTCCGATCAGCACCAGCACGACGAGTATCACCAGGCGCGCAAACGTGATGAACAAGACCAGCATGGTGAACAGCGCCAGCGCCACGACCAACGCGCTCACCAGCGTGCGAATGGAGCGACGAAAGAGCGCCTCCATGAAGGCATAGATGCCCAGCAGCACCAGCAGTCCTGGCCCCAGGTCTTGCGAAAACTGGGCGAGGACGACAAAGGCCAGCAGCAGCACCCCGATGCTGATCGCGCTCCAGGTCTGCGCCAGCCGACTCAGCCGCAGATCAACAGGGCTGGTGGGCAGGTGCGGATGATGTAGGTGCGCGCACGGATCGCCGGGATCGCCAGCAGCAAGCTGGGCGGCATAATCGGCGCAGCTTGCCAGCGCCAACTCGTTGGTCGCCCGCTGGGCCTTGAGTTGGTCGAAGGCAGCGCTGCCCTCCCGAATCTCGCGCTCCAGGTTCGTTGCCTGCGCCCGCAAGGCTGGGCGGTTATGCACTGCTGCTGATTCCATCTCCAGCCCGCGCTGGCGATCTGCCAGGTCGGCAATCTGCTGGACCAGTTCCTGCTGCTCCGCGCGCAGGCGGTCCTGCTGCTTCTCCAGCGCCGCGAGCGTCATGGCGGGCGGCGGCACTTTGTCTAACCCGCTCCATCCCACCGGGTCATACCATGCCTTCCTCACCTGCCCATCGCGTTGAAATTTGGGGCCGGTGGGGGCATCCTCGCCCGCAAAGGGGTCGCCGATATAGCGGCCCCACAGTCCACGATAGCCATCGACCCAGGGCGGCGCTGGCCGCTCAGGGGTCTCCTGGAGCGGACACACCTCCCAGGGGTTTTTCTGGCCTGGCCCAATCCGCAGCCCATCGCCGCGCGCGTAATCGACATAGGGGATACGAAAGAGACCCGGCGCCGAACCGGCCACAGGCGCATTACCCTGGCCCAGACGCGCCCACACGCCGCGCAACCCCTTCCAGAGCCGAATCAGCCCGGCTGTATAGGGCAGCACTGCCGTCGTCAGATATTCGCCGGGGAAGAAGTAGGAAGCGTGCGAGCCTGCACCTACATAGACCAGCGGGTGTTCGCCCACCCGTGCCAGGTCCGGGTCGTCCCAGCGACGACGCAGTTCGTCGCCCTCATAGTTGTGCGAGGCATAGGCTACCCAGGCGGGCTGCGCCCTTCCCTGCTTATCCTCTGCCGCGTAGACCGTAATCATCTCCCAGTCGGCTTCGTGATCATTGACTCCCTGGAACGAGGAACGCCAGTCGTTGAAAGCGTAAAAGAACCAGTATTGCAGCGTGATATAGCCCTGCTCGCGCACCACCCGGCCATGATAGCAGTAGCGTGGCCTCTGCTCCTGGAGCGCCTGATAGTGCAGCGCCGAGCTTGCCGCCAGACCCCCTGGCGCTTTGCCGCGTAGGATCAGCGAAAGCGAAAAGAGCAGATCCCCCAGCCGTGCAACCAGGCCAACCCGCGCCAGCCGCCCCGGGCCTGGGTGAAAGTCCTTGAGCGTTGAGCTATGGTGAAACTCGCGCACCTTCGCCCCCGACAGCGGATCGGCCACGCTCAGGTAATACACCGACCCCGGCGCGGGCAGACGTCGCTCGACCAGCAGGTCCACATCCAACTGGCCGCGTGGAACCAACACCTGGGGGTTTTCATTAGGACGCTTGATACAAAGGGCTGCCTCGGCAAGATAGCGGTCCACATCCATTGGATAGAACTGCTCCCCCCGGTTAAAGCAGAGAACCGGCTCGAAGCGGCGCAGCAGTGCCAGATCATCCGGGGAGAGCAGCGTCGTTGGCGCCGCATCTGAGGGAAGGCGGAGGGCCATTGCTGCTGCTCCTTACGCTTCCAGCGCGCCAGGCGGCTCAACCGCGCTGGTGCTGCCGACGGGTTCGATGTCCATGCTCGCTGAGACAGCGGGAGACGTCGCCTCAATGGAGAACGCCTCCCGAATAGGGCGCTGATTGAGATAAAACACCAGAAGTGCCGTAATCAACAGCGTCACATAGGCTGGGCGCCCCTGAAAATAATTGCTGAGCTGAATCACCAGTTGGCACCCCAGCAGGAGCATACTCATCAGCCAGGCCCAGGGCCGCAGGCGCAGCATGCCCAGACCACTCACCAGAGCAAACACGCCCAGGGCTAACTGCGCGGCCACCAGAAACAGATCGACCACTGACAATTGCCGCACCACCACTGCCAACGCAGGCGCCAGATTGCCGCTGTAGTGCAGCAGGCTCAAGACCAGCACGAAGAGACTCAGCGCCGTCACCAGGAAGCCATACAGGAAGATCAACACCGCCAGAATCGTCACGACAAGTGGTCGTTTCATAGTCGTGCCTTTCAGCAGAGCGCAATGTAGCCTGAGTTCTTAATATAGGGCCACATTGCATCAAAGACTATGCCAGCAGCCCTCTCAAGCAGATGAAGCGGCGCCCTGCGGCAGATCGGACTATGATGACATCTACTCTTTGTTATCTAAATATCGGCTGTTCGGTGTTGCTCCACGAAGGCGCAATTGGCGCCAGCCCCAGTTCACGCACAATTTGCTGGGCAGCCAATCCAACAGCTTCTGTAAACGTTGGATAAGCCAGTTGGACCTCCGCCAATTGCTCAACCCGCATACCACCTGCCATACAGGCGGCTACCATCTGGATCACTTCCACCGAGTATTCACCCAGGACATGCGCTCCCAGGATATGCCGATAGCGCCGCTCGACGATCAGCTTGCAAAAGCCCTCCGGGTGGGCATCAACCACGGGCCGTAGTAAGTCGCTGTAGTGGACAACGGCCACCGCGCAATCGTAGAGGGCACGCGCCTCCGCCTCAGTCAGCCCGACACGGGCATATTCCGGGTCGGTGAAGCTGCCACTGGGGACAATCTCATGGGTGAACCGGCGGTGGGGTTCCAGCACAGCATTTTCAGCGGCAAGGCGCCCCTCATAGGTTGCGCTCTGCGCAAGCATGCTCCGCCCGTTGATGTCTCCAGAGGCATAGATGTGCGGCGTCGTGCTTTGCAGGTAATCATTGACTACGATATAACTCCGCTCTGTCGCTATTCCGGCAGCAGCGACATCCAGCACATCGACATTCCCCGGCCAGCCAACCGCAAAGAAAACAGCATCAACAATCACACTGAACAAGCGCCCTACTTGCTCATAAAACAGCTCAATTCCCCTTTGCGTCTGCTCCAGGCGCTCCGTTTTGGCCCCGGTAATCACCGTGATGCCTTGCTCCTCAAAGGCGGCCTTCAGAGCGGCGGAGATGTCCTCATCGGCTCCTGGGGTCAGCCGGGGGGCCATTTCAACCAGAGTCACCTGGCAACCGAAATCTTCCAGGATCGATGCAAGCTGGCACCCGGTATCTGCACCGCCAATGACGGCTATGCGTGCAGGCAGGGTCTGCAACGTCCAGATATCACTATAGGTCAGCCCCAGATCAGCGCCAGAGATCGGCAGTTTCTGGCCGCGACCTCCTGCTGCAATAATGATTCGCTCGCCGCGCCATGTGCGACCATCAGGGGTCATGAGCGTATGCTGATCGAGAAACCTGGCCGGACCGGCTCCCTCGATGAGATCAATGCCGATCCGGCGCAACGACTCGGCCAGATGTTTTTTCTCATGCGCGTAATTGGCGACCCGGTTGGCGTTTGCCAGCACGGCGGGCAGATCGATTTCTGGCTGTGCCCCATTCAGACCAAAGATCGGCCAGGTTTTGGCATCGCGTGCCAGCCGAGCGGCGCGAGCGATGGTGCGTATCGGCGCAGGCCCTTCGTTGATGCTGGTCCCACCTACCCGTTTACTTTCGAGTAAAGTCACCCTGGCGCCCAGTTCACGCGCGCGCAGCGCTGCCGACACACCGGCTGGCCCGCCGCCGATCACCAGGAGATCACTCATACAGACCCTCCTCTTGCCTTCGCAATGCTATCGCTGATAAGTCGCTTCATCCTTGGGTTCTTTGGTTTGTCTCTGCTTGCGCGACCTCGACAAAGACCTTGATGGCATCTTTGTTCTCGAACAGGTGATGCAGCAGCTCGGCGTGCTGGTCGAGGTTCTGTACCGGCGTGGTCAGCATCCTGTTGAGCCAGCCGGGACAGAATGCCTCCGCTTTGAGCAGGTCGTCCACGCCAGCAAGAAAGTCGCTATAGGCGGCGCTCACACTGCCAACCATCACCTTGTTGCCTAGGACAAAGCCTTGATTGATCTTATCTGCGGGGACGGTGGCTTGCCGCTCGCCCCCCGTAATGCTCGCCAGCACCAGCACCCCATTGGGGGCCAACGCCTCAGCGGCTGCAAACACGAGTGGGCTATATCCAGTTGCTTCCAACATGAGGTCGAAGGGGCCAAACGTGCGGCTGACCTCGGCCAGCGTTTCCAGTTGGGAGCAGACATAATGGCCGCCTAATTGCGTGATGAGGTCGCTATTAAGATAAGGCGGAGGACGCAAGGAGTAACACGTCACCTCCAGGCCACGCAGGCGCATGACCAGCCCAGCCAGGAGACCAATGGCGCCAGCGCCGATGACGGCAGCGCGACGCGGCTGCCAGAGCTTGAGTCGCCGCTGAATCTCGAACGCCTGATTGATTCCTTTCTCAACTACGGCTATCGGCTCCAGCAAGACCCCGACCTCCCGCAGCATCGGTGGGAGCGGCACCAGATAAGCTGCATCCTCTACGTAGTATTCCGTCATAAACCCATGCAGCAGATGAATGCCCCGCTCGTAATAGGCTGCATCAGTGGTCATATCCTGAGAGCCAATCTGGTCGTAGAGGCTCGTACCTGGCCGACGCACCGTTGCCACTACATAGGCGCCTGGTGTGATCGTAGAGGGCACATGTGGACCCACTTCGATGACCTGACCAACATGTTCATGGCCTACGATGAGAAAATGCGCTCCCTCTGGAGCCTGACCGTATAGGGCTTCAATGATTTCTTTGTCGGTTCCATCCACCCCGGCGCGCAGCACTTTCACCAGGACGCCGCGCCCATTAGGAATAGCGGTTACTTGCGGCTGGGGAATATTTTCCAGATGCAGCGAGTGCGGCTGACCGGGATAGACTGCGACTGCTTTCATATCGTGCCCTCTCGGTGTTGCTGTCGAAGGTGATGCCTAACTCGGTTGATGACCTGCTGAGGAGCCATAGCAACTCAGCACCGACTATAACTGAATTGAGTAGGATTCTACATGTATCAAAAGATGTAGTTCTGGCCTCTGTTCCATTGCCGCTCCGCTTGCCATCTTTCTTGAACCATTGGCCTGGACCAGAGGGGAGCTTTCCGCGTCACGACGGAGTTCGTTCACTCAGGAGGAGTTCTCATATCTGGAGGCTCGTACATCTTTTGATACATACTGTCTGACTCTTCCCTAGTGAGGAACACTTCCGCCTTCGATTGCTTTCCTGACGCGCTGTTCGTCTACTGCCTGTCGCTCCTGCATCTGCCTTTCCCAGGAAAGTCTTGAAGGTCTGGCAATCAGATAGATCAGCGCACCGAGCAGCGGAAAACAGATCACCCCCAGCACCCACAGAGCCTTTTTCCAGCCGACCAGATCGGGGCGTTGGATCAGATCCATCAAGACGGAAATCCAAAGAACCGTCACTGGAACCACTATCAGGAAGAACCAGAAGAGCAGCCAGAACCAATCCCAAAACCGCATCAGTTCTCTCCATTTCCAGGATGGGCCGCCATGACAGTGTGATTTTCACCTTGTCGGCCATCTGAGTATGGCCTTTGGGCAGGAGTACACTGGGCGAGGTGAGTCCCGCGATAATCACACTGAAAGGATACCCTTGCCTGTGAGGTTTTGCCTGTATCGAAAGATGTATTTTCAGTTCCGGCTAGATATTTGCTCCGGCAGCCTGCCGTTGTCCCGGCTTCGCCTGGAGGCTAAAAGGCCCGCCCTGGCTCACCGCAGATGTCTGAATCAACCGGGCGACTACTCCTGTCCATCCAGTTTGGTGACTGGCGCCAATGCCTGCCCCATTGTCGCCATGAAAATACTCGTAGAACAAGATCAGATCACGCCAGTATGGATCAGTCTGGAACTTTTCCGTTGCACCATAGACCGGGCGGCGCCACCGATGCTGCTCTGGCGCCTGCTCATCCTCTGTGCGCAGAAAAATATTCTGGAGCCTTTGGCTGATTTCCAGGGCTACCTCCAGGAGCGTGAGCATCTTCCCCGAACCAGTGGGGCATTCGATCTTGAAGCTGTCACCGTAAAACAACCCGAATTTTACCAGTGCCTCAATCAGCAGCATATTCACCGGCATCCAGATCGGGCCGCGCCAATTTGAATTGCCGCCGAACAGCCCGGTGGACGACTCCGCTGGCTCATAATCAACGCGATACTCCTGCCCACCAACGGTAAAGACATAAGGGTGGTCTTTGTGGTAGCGGGAGATGGCGCGGATGCCATAGTCGCTCAAAAATTCTTTCTCGTCCAGCATACGGCTGAGTATACTGCGGAGCTTGGCCTCATTGACGACCGAGAGCAAGCGCAAGCCGTCAACTCCCGGTTTCTCCAGATTACTTATATGGGTAGCCAGCGCGGGACGGTGGCGAAACACCCAGGCAATGTAGTCAGAGTAGTGAGGAACAAGCTGTAATTCCTCAGGGGTCATCAGGGCCGTTGCGCACAGAGGTAACAAGCCTACCAGAGAGCGCACTTTCAGGCGAATCGTGCGCCCATCCGGCAAGTGCAGCAGATCATAAAAGAAGCCATCTTCCGCATCCCATAACTCGTCCTCATGGACCCCTATACGATCCATCGCGGTGGCAATGTAGAGAAAATGCTGGTAGAACTTGCCAACCATATCCAGGTAAACAGGGTCTTCTCTGGCAAGTTCCAACGCTATTTCGACCATATTGAGGCAGAACAGGGCCATCCAGCTCGTCCCATCGGATTGCTCCAGCCTTCCGCCAGTGGGAAGCGCGGCGCTGCGGTCAAAGACCCCAATATTGTCCAGACCCAAGAAGCCACCCTCAAAGACGTTGCGCCCGTCTGAATCCTTGCGATTCACCCACCAGGTGAAATTCAACACCAGTTTCTGAAAGAGACGTTTAAGAAACTCTCGGTCGCCCTTTCCTCGCTGCTGTTGCTCCAGGATATAGACCCGCCAGGCAGCCCAGCCGAGAATCGGCGGGTTCACATCCCCAAACGCCCATTCGTAGGCTGGAACCTGGCCGTTCGGATGCATGTAGAGGGGCTGGGTCAGAAGCTGTAACTGGTCCTTGGCAAAGTCCAGATCAACCATTGCTAGAGGGATCGCTTGCGCTGCCAGATCCCAGGTAGCGAACCAGGGATATTCCCACTTATCAGGCATCGAGATAATATCTGCGCTTGCCAGGTGCGGCCAGCTAGTATTCCTGCCAAGGTGCCGCTCAATTGGTGGAGCGATCAGGGAATCTCCCTGGAGCCAATCGTCGATGTTATAGCAATAATATTGCTTCGTCCATAACATGCCTGCTAAGGCTTGTCGCATCACATTGCGCGCATCTTCGCTTATGGCAGTTGGAGTAATGCCAGCATAGAACTCATCTGCTTCCTGGCGACGAGTCTGAAGAACCTGATCAAAATCCGATCCAACGACAGAACCTCGTCCATTCCCCTCGACATTGGCAGATGGAGCGTTTTCTGTGAGGCGCAACCGGATGATGCGAGTCTCCCCTGGGCCTAGCTCCAATCGGTAATGGACTGAAGCTTTTGTCCCGACCTGCTCCGGGTTAATTGCGCCCGATTGCCCAAAGATCACATGCTGATGTATGCCATCCTTCGTATAGGGGGAAGCATTGGGCACGCCAAATAAGCGCTCATTATTGGTTTCGTTTTCCGTGAAAAGGAGGTTGGCTTCCCCTTCACAAAACAGATACCGTTCGCCCAGCAGCAAATGCGAGGCCAGGATGGCTCTCCCTCCCTGCATAGGCGCTTGCCTCAGCGCCGGTTTTTGGGCAGCAGAATTCCATGACCACGTGTTGCGGAACCAGAGGGTTGGCAGCACATGTAACGTTGCCGTCTCATCTCCTCGGTTGGAAATGCCTATCTGGATAAGCAGGTCTTCAGGGGAATGCTTGGCATATTCCACATAGACATCGAAGTACCGATCCAAATCGAAGATACCAGTGTCGATCAGTTCATATTCTTGCTCAGAGCGACTACGCCGACGATTCGTTTCCACCAGATCAGCGTAAGGATACGCCGCCTGGGGATACTTGTAGAGATACTTCATGTAGGAATGCGTCGGGGTGCTATCCAGATAGAAGTAGTATTCCTTGCAATCCTCGCCATGATTGCCTTCGGAATTAGTCAACCCAAACAGGCGTTCCTTCAGGATAGGGTCAACGCCATTCCAGAGTGCCAATGCAAAACACAACTGCTGCTGATCATCAGAAATCCCGGCGAGGCCGTCTTCGCCCCAGCGGTATGCGCGGGACTGTGCCTGGTCATGACTGAAGTATTCCCAGGCACTCCCATAGGGGCTGTAATCTTCACGGACTGTTCCCCACTGCCGTTCACTCAGATACGGCCCCCATTTTTTCCAGGGGATAGCGCGTTCGCGCGCCTCTTGCAATCGTTGTTCCTCTTGCGTCATGACGCTTAATCCTGAGCCTTTCTATCAGCGGGAAGGTCACCGATGGTTTCTGCCTGGGGATTGATTTTTCCTCTGAAGACCTCAAAAAACTGGCCGCAAACGCTGCAAGGAATATGCCAATCAGTCCTATACGGCAATCTTTTTGCAGCGCCTGTGTTCCATCGGCGCTCCGAAAGCGATGCCGAGGTGATACGGACAAATACATCTTTTGATACATGTCCCACTAACCTCGTTCGACTACCCTTCTTGATAGGGTCCACTAGATACCCCTGCTCTGGGTTCCGCAGCGGAGTTCCGAAAGGAGCAGCATACCGTGTTTCAGCAAGGCATCCCACAAGAACCTCGAACAAGCCAGGATCACCCTGACGCACCACCACCGCAGTTAAATCTCTCTCTCAAGGGCGGGGAACCTTCCGCTGAGAAACCATCGCCACCGACCCAAGAGCAGTCGCCGCCGCCCTCCGCGCCAGAAAGAGGGGTGCCTCGCCGGGCGCAGTTCGCTCAACCGGCCTGGGTCTATCTGGTAGCGCTGGGCCTCTTGCTCGCAACCCTCCTGGCCGGTTTTGGGATTGGCCTGGCAGTGGCTGGTCCCCACCAGCAAGACTTCCAGCAAGAGATGATTCAAGCCATCAATAGTGCCCAGCCCTCAGTTGTTGCAGTCAAAACCCAGGGGCCACAAGGCGGGGGGATAGGATCGGGCGAGATCCTGACCAGTGATGGCTATATTGTGACCAACGATCATGTCGTGCGTGGCTTTACCAGCTTTGCGGTCACGCTTTCTACCAACACGACCGTGCCAGCACGACTGATTGGAGAGGCGCCACAGGAAGATCTGGCGGTCCTCAAGATAGCCCGCAATCAACTCTCCCCAATCCAATTTGCTGACTCTGACAAGGTCATCGTCGGACAGGTCGCCATTGCGCTTGGCAGCCCCTTAGGCTTAGAGCAGTCAGTGACTTCGGGGATCGTCAGCGCGCTGCGCCGCAATGCGACGGAGGGACCTCCTGGGCCGGCAGAGAATCTGACCGACTTGATCCAGACGAGTGCGCCTATTAATCCTGGCAATAGTGGGGGCGCCCTGGTCGATTTGCAGGGGCATTTGATTGGTGTTCCCACGTTTGGCCTCGTTTCCCCAGGGTCGGGCGCGCCAGCCAGTGGGATTGGCTTCGCCATTTCCTCCAATCGTACTCAGCAGATAGCCCAGCAATTGATCAAAGCTGCGGGAGGGACCAGCTAAAGATGGTCCTCCAGCCACCCGTGGGGATGCGAATACTTCTGCAAACACCCTGATTAGGGAGCTTGCAACTGCTGGTGGGTGGATGGGCCTTCATTAGCAGCTACCAATCGAAGGAGCATCGGCCTCAGAATCTGCCGTTTCCGGGCGACGGCAATCGCCTGGGTTCGGCTCTGCACCCCAAGCTTCAAAAAGATCGCATTGGTATGCCGTTTGACAGTTCCTACGGCAATCATCAGGTATTCAGCTATTTCCTGATTCGATGCCCCTTCCGCAAGCAAGCCAAGCACCTCAAGCTCTCGCGGGCTGAGGGATTCCTGGAAAGGCGCTCCTCCTTCCAGATAAGGCTTGCTCCTGCTTGCAGACAACCAAAGGCTTTCTTGCTCTTCTGGATTGGTTTCAGCTTCATTGGGAGCAAACGCAGACAATAATCGCTCAAGATAGGAGTTCTGTTGATCGGACAGGACAGCCCCCTGCCTGTATGCCTGGCGCTTTTTGAGCAAAGTAAGCAGTCGTCTCATCTGAGGGCCACCGTCCACAATCGTGCGCACAAAACCTTCTGGTTCTGCCAGCCTCAGCGCCCTCCGCAAGTGGTTCAGGGCAGCCGTGGTGTCACCGAGCATCTCGTGTGCTACGGCTTGCAGCACCAGACTTTCCAACACGTGGAGGATTCGCTCGCCCGCCTTAGCGTCCGCCTCGAGGCGGGTTAATGTTGCCAGCGATTGACGTACTTTGCCTGCCGCGAGCGCGATGCGAACGCTGACGAGTTCCTCCCATTCCCAGATTCCGCGTGGATAGCCCGCTGGAGGGGAATGTTGCTCCCATTCCCTGGCCCAAGCAAAGGCTGTACTCATATTCCCTTGTAAGACGTGCAGGCGCGCTTGATCGGCACGCGCGTAGCGCGTCGTCCATGCCTCTAGCTCTGGCAACACAACCCCTGAGGGTATTTGCACCATGTCTTCAGTCTGGGGATGACCCTGGGCAAAGCGGACTTGTGCCAACCAGCAAGCTCCAACAAGTGAAGAGAGCGATGTGCGCATCGATCTGCTGAGTGCTATCCCAGCTTCAAGCGCGGTGGCTGAAGCATCGAGATGGTTCATTTCGTAAAACAACTTGCCCAGGACCATATTGATACCCATCTCTGCAAACGCGAATCTGTGGTGAGCTATGTCCTGGCTTGCTGCTTGCGCAAGCCGCAGGGCTTCACGCAAGTGTCCTTGAAGGAAGGTCGTCTGGGCGAGGAGATTCATGGCCCAATACTTTGAGTGCTGCTGGCCCTGTGCCTCGCCAAGCTGGATCACCTCCGTGAGAACTTGCCGGGCAGGGAGCAGCGCGCCATCAAGATACCGGGCCATTCCTAGCACAAGCAGGATGTGCTGGCGGCTGACCACATCTGATGGAAAGAACTCAAGTGCCTGCGAACAGGCATGGACGCACGCAGGAATATCTCCACGCATCAGCAGGAGGGCAGCCCGCGTTGCCAGGATATTGCCCTGGAGCGCAGAGACGCGGAGAGGCTGGCTGGTCCAACCTTTGCGCAGACCGATTTCTTCTGCCTTCTGGATGGAACGCTCGCTCGCCTCAAAGTGCCCCATGGCAAGCAGTGCCCTGGCAGAGGCCAGATATAACACCGGATGGGTACGCATCACCGGCTCCGGGATCTGTTCCAACCACGCATGCAGTTGAGCGAATGCTCCGGTCTCCAGGGCGCTGGCCGCAAAGGCTTCTAGCAGCCGGGCAGGACGATGCTCGTCGCTGGCTGCAAAGGCGTGACGAATCGCATCATCAAGCAACCCTTGTGCCTCATACCAGAGGCTGGCGCGCAGGTGCAACTCGGTGATACGCTCAGGCAGCGCATGCTCCAGGCGCAACCGGAGGGCTTCGGCAAAGAGGGGATGATAGCGATACCAGTTCCGCTGCTGGTCCAACGGCTCAATGAAAAGGCGCATCTGCTCGAGGGTTTCTAACTGTTCCTGGCTATTGGCGATCCCGCACACCAGATCGCACAAGGGAGCGCAGAGCCGATCCAGGATGGACGTCGCCAGTAGAAACCACTGCAAAGAAGAGGGAAGACCTCTCAATGTTTCCTCGGTGAAGTAATCCACGAGATAGCGGTCTTTGCCACTGAAAGGAGGAGAGACAGCCCCTCCCTCTTGCCGCTGGAGGGCAAGAACGGCAAGATGCAGCCCGGTCACCCAACCTTCTGTGTGGGTATAGAGCGCCTCGAACAGGTCGGTGGAGTACTGGGATCCGAGTCGTGTCTGAAGAAACTCAGCCGCCTCTGAGCGAGTCAACCGCAAGTCTTGCGCCCCTAATTCGAGCATGGCCCCACGGGCACGCAGCCTTGGGAGCGGCAAGGGAGGCTCGGAGCGGCTGGCAAGCACCAGATGGCCTTGCGGCGGTAGACGCTCTATGAGCGAGACGACCATCTCGTGCAGGCGATGATTATCACGGGCGAGAAGGTGATAATCATCCAGGATCAACACCACAGGCGTCGCACTGGCCGTCAGGACGTTGATTAGATGTGTAATCGCTCGCTCGGTCACATGGGTTTGGGGATCGTGCAGCCAGGCGTGTACAATGGGAAGCTTGCCTGGGAGCAGCGTGTCGAACGCCATGAATATGTAAGACCAGAACCTGACGGGATCATGATCGTCTGCATCAAGGGAAACCCATGCCACTGGCAGGTGCGTCGAGTTGGCCCACATGGAGAGGAGTGTCGTTTTCCCAAAACCAGCAGGGGCACTCAGCACTGTCAGCGGGTAGTGGGCAACAAGCTGCAAGGCTTCCAGCGCCTGCGTCTGAATCAAACGTGAAGAACTGAACTGGGGTATTGAGAGCTTGGTCAAGATCAACTTCGACTCTTGCGGAAGCAGCAAGGAGGGTACTTTAGATCCAGCGGAAGCGACATCAGAGCGAGACTGAGAAGCGGCAAGCATTTTCTTCTTGCTCTCTTTCACAACCCGCTGTGCAACGGTCTCCAGGCGCTCCAGCGTGAGTTCTTCCGTAGCTCCCAGGTCCACTGTAAGACTCCGATTTCCTTGCCGGAGCGAGGCGCTCCAGAACCAGGCGCCTGAACGCTGCTGTTTACGAGCCGTAAAGCGACCTCCAGCGCCGTGATAGGCAAAGAAACGAGCCGTTTTCAGCCAGGCAAACCACTCAGCAGAACCAACCGGCAGAGAGCGCGTCGCACCAGCATCGTCACGCTCCACCAAGAGTCCCTCAGAAATGACAGGCAGCAGATGCCTCATTTGAAGTCCCTTCCATAGGCAACACACAAGGAATGCGGGCAACAACACTTCGAGCGATGGAGAGGAGCGTATCCCTCCTATTCTCTGGCGTCCCAGCAAGCTACATTTCATCAATACTATCTCTGGTCTTGTGTAAGAAGACCATGCTCTTCGGACCGAAATGGTGATTGCTGCATAGAGTATGCCTTTACATGTGCTGATGAAAGGCAGGAAGTTCATAAGCATTCTGAACTGACCGAGACCTCAGGTTTCATTGGCCGCTGCGGTAAGTACACCTGGGTTCAGTCCACTCCGGGTACTCTCACTCTGCGGTTGATGAAGGTCATCAGCATCGCAACGATGAGGAACGGAGAGGCTATCACGCTCCCCCCTTCTCCAGAACACCTGTATCTAAAGATGTATTTTGCTGCTCGTTCCCTCTTGCCAGAGACGCCCAAACCGCGCGCCAGGCAACAATGCCTGCCCTGGCGCCAGCGGTTCTGCTGCTACTGCGCCGAGGAATACATCTTTGGATACATGTAGGCGCGCAGCGAGAGCAGGTATATTCTAGGGAGCGACAGGGAGTGGGATCTGCTGCGCTGCCCAGATCGCCTGGTTCCTGACCCGCCGTGACGGCATCTGGTGTCCAGATTGCTTGCCCGCGTCACGGGCAGAAGGGCCACGTCCTTTCGTATGTTGTTCTGGATACTCATCTCCATGCTGATATGGTGGGCACTACCTGCCAGGAGATAAATGGGCAACTGAGCGAATACGCGCTGTTTTCATTTGAGTAAGTTGCCCCAGGGGCACATAGCATTGAAATCATCGGAGTGAGGAGGCTCCCCATGGCAGAAACGATGACCAGTAACTATGAGCAGGTGCTTCGTGGCCTGGCGGCCAATGATGAAACACTTATCGAATCGCTCCTCAAGATGCAGATGCAAAATCTCGCTGCGTCCGGCCTCGATCCCAAGACGCATGCCCTGGTTAGGATTGCGGCGCTAATTGCGATCGATGCTGCGCCAGCTTCGTTTGCCTGGCAGGTGACGATAGCGCGCGAAAGTGGCGCTACGCCAGAGGAGATGCTTGGAGTGATGGTGGCGCTGGCCCCGACGGTGGGGATGGCCCGCGTGGTGGAGACGGCGCCTGAACTGGCCTATGCCCTGGGCATTAATCTGGATACCAACACCTAAATTACCAGGAAGCATCGATGTGACCCGAAACGCGCCAAAGAAAGGAAGCTTATGATGATCAGACGTCGCCCTTTGCTGCGCGCAGCAGCCGTCGGCGGTGCGGGCTATCTGGCCGGGAAGAGCGCGGCCAATAAGGCCCAGCAGATGAACTCACTCGAAGGACAGGTGCAGGATCTTCAAGCAGCGCAAGCAGCAACGCCTGAAGCAACTCCCGCTCCGACCGGGTATCCCCCCGGCTATCCTCCTGCTCCGGCGTATCCACCCCAGCCGGGGATGCCCGGTGGTCCGCCGCCCATGTATGCGGCGCCCTATGCCAGCCCTTCAGCGTATCCACCCCAGCAGACAATGCCTGCGGAATCGCCACCACCAGCCGCTTCGGCTCCCGCCCCGGCTCCAGCGGCAGATCGACTGACACAGTTGAAGCAACTGGGTGAGCTACACCAGGCCGGGGTGTTGACCGACGAGGAATTCCAAAACGAGAAGCAACGCATCATGGGAAGTGGGTAAGCTTCTCGATCGTCGGCAAGACCTCGGTCTTGCCGAGTTTCCCGATCCCGCCACTCAGAGCCAGCATAAGCATCAGCCGCCGATCTGGAGGCGATAGCCAATGCCTGGCTCGGTCAGCAGATAGCGTGGGCGGCTGGGATCGGGTTCAATCTTGCGCCGAAGCTGGCCTACAAAGACCCGCAGATAGTGCGCCTCATCCTCATATTCTGGCCCCCAGACCGCGCGCAGAAGCGTGCGGTGCGTCACCACTTTCCCAGCATTTATCGCCAGGTATTTGAGTACCTCATACTCCGTGGGAGTCAGCCGCACCTCGTTCTGTCCAACCAGCACACGGCGACGCTCAAAGTCAATCAGCAGCGCGCCAGTTTGGAACTGCGCCTCGGCGCCGCTTCCACCGCCTGCATGCGCCGCATGGCGCAGGGCAACACGCACGCGGGCGATCAACTCGCCCATGCTGAACGGCTTGGTGAGATAATCATCCGCGCCCAGTTCCAGGGCCGTAATCTTATCCTGATCGGCGCCGCGCACTGAAAGCACAATGATGGGGACGGAGGACCAGCCGCGAAGCTGGCGACAGACTTCGATACCATCCATATCTGGCAGCGCCAGATCGAGAATGACCACATCAGGGTGCCAGCGCGCGACGAATTCCATGCCCTGGCCGCCAGTGGGCGCCCATTCGACGGCGAACTCCGCTCCCGCCAGGCCAGTGCGCAGCGCCCGTCGAATCTCCGGCTCATCATCGATTACCAACACGCGCACACCTCCTGTCACCCGCGAGGCGGCGAGCGTCTCTGGCTGCTCAGGCAGCAACTCCGCTGGCCTGGAGTCAGGGGGCCGAGGCGCTGGCGCTGGTTCGTTGTTCATCGCTGGCTTCCATCGTAGGTATCGTCGCGCCCCTGGCAGAAGGCGCGAGTTCAGGTAATTCGCCGCTTGGCCGATCAGCAGGAATCGGCAGCGTAAAGAGAAAACTTGACCCCTCGCCAGGTCGGCTTTCCGCCCAGATGCGCCCCTGGTGGACGCGGATAATATTGGCGCAAATCGCCAGGCCCAGGCCCGTTCCGGCGGGCGAGCGCATATCTGCCCAGGGGAGGCGAACCTGCGGGACGCGATAGAACTTATCAAAGATCAGCTTCAACTGATCGGCGGCAATCCCAATGCCCTGATCTGAGACACGCACCTCCAACTCCCCAGGATTGCCAACCACCCGCGCCTGCACGCGAATGCTGCTCTGGGGCGGCGAATACTTCAGCGCGTTCTCGATCAGATTGGTGAGGACACGCTCGATCTGCCCGTGATCCAACAGCGCCAGCGGGAGGCTTTCTGGAACCTCCACCTCGATCTTCCGGTTGCGAGTCTGCCCAGCCAGATCAAGCCGGTCCAGGACCGTTGCAATCACATCTCCGATGAGATGCCAGTCTTTCTCTGGCTGCGCCGTGCCCGATTCCAATTGAGAGAGGTCCAGCAGATTGCTGACCAGTTGGTTCAGCCGATCAACACTGGCATCAATCGATTCGATGAACTCCAGGCGATCCTTCTCCTGCCAGGTCATGCCTGGCTGAAGGAGGCTGCTGGTTGCGGCCTTGATCGCCGAGAGCGGGGTGCGCAAATCATGGGTGACAGAACCTAGCAGCACATTCTTCAGGTGGTCGCTCTCGCGCAGCGCCTCGGCATGGATGGCCTGCTGCTGCAACGCGAGCCGTTCTAATGCCAGCGCCATCTGGCCGCAGAAGGTCAGAAAGAGCTGTGCTTGCGGGCCACGCTCACGCTCTGCGGCCACATTCAACGCGGCGCCCACAGCAAGCAAGGTTCGCCCGGTCACAAGGCAATGAAGTTCAGAACTCCCTGCAATCCCCAGCAACCCAAGGACGCGATGGCTGCTGAGCAGGGGAACGTAGAAAACGGTATAGCCGCCCTCCTGATCCAAAGAGACATCCTGACCCACCGGAGCGCCATGCTGCAACGCCCATCTCGCCAGGAATGCCTGTTCACGCACTTCCAGGTTCAACGCCTTCTGCGCCGGGCTACCAGCGGGTGTGACCGTTCGCGTGACGAGTGTTCCCTGCGCATCTGGCACAATCAGCGCGGCAGCAGCCACCCCAGAGGAGGCAAAGACCTGCGTGACCTGCTGAACCAGCCCCTGAAGCAACTGCTCCTCATCCGTCGTCGAGGCGATCATCTGTGTTAGCGCGTAGAGGCGGGCCGTGCGCTGCTGGCTGGCAAGCGCCTCCTGCACATGCGCCTGGACGGTCGCCGTAAGCTGACCGATGACCAGCGCCGTCGCCAGCAATGCCAACAATGAAATCCACTGCGCGGGATCATCGACTGTGAAGCGGTAGAGCGGCGGGACGAAGAAGAAGTCATACGCCAGAAACGCCAGAAAAGAGGCCAGAATCGCCGGACGGCGCCCAAAGGCAACCGCTAGCCAGAGAACAACGGGAAGATAAATCAGCGAAAGGTTGTTAACATGAAAAAAAGCAGTCACGAGGCCAATACAGAGTGTTGCCAGCGCGACCCCCAGCGCCGCCGCCGCATAGCCTATCAGCGCACGTGGCTGATGCCCGGAGAGGCGCAGTCCACCGCCGATAGCGCGCAGGAACCGACGCCTGGGGGCATGCGGGATCACAACCCGCTGAACAATTTGCTTCTGGGATGGTTGGCGCTCGTTTCCTGTTGTCTGCCCCTGCTCACGTTGGAGGGGCAGCTCTTTAATAGCCATTCTCAGGGTTCTCCTACCCAAACTGAACAAACCTTCATCAGCACGCATGCTGGTCCGAAAAGCATTATACCCTCCCGATTCAGAAATAAGTAGATAACATTCCATCCAATGGCACAAACGGGCCACAACTCCCTCCCGGAAAGATAGCGCACAGGGGGAGCTTGCTTCGGCAGGAAGGTTGGCGCTGCGCATCTCTTGCGCTTGCTTCGCAGGTATGGTATGATCCATGCAGGGAACAGTATCTACCTTGTAAGAAAACATGTTGCCGCAACGGGAGCTTGGGAAAGCCAGGCTGAGAGGGCGACCAGCATCGTCGCCGACCGTCGGAACCTGATCTGGGTAATGCCAGCGCAGGGAGCAGGGGATGCCATAGGCACCACCAGGCAGGCGCTGGAAGTATCCAGCGCCTTTTGTATTGGTGGCGCCAGTGATGAACGCTTTATCCTTGACGACGCCCGTCACGCTCGCGGTTGAGGGCGTCTCCAAAGTCTTCCCGCAGCGGGGCAAGTCCCCGCTGGCGGTGCTTGATCGCATCTCGCTCCAGGCGCGCGCGGGCGAGTTTATCAGCGTCGTTGGCCCCAGCGGCTCCGGAAAAAGCACGCTGCTCTCGATCATCGCCGGGCTGGAAGAACCCTCCGAGGGCAGCATCGCCCTGGACGGCGACCCCGACGCGCCGCGCCTGGGGCAGATCGGCTATATGCCCCAGCGCGACTTGCTGCTGCCCTGGCGCAACGCACTGGACAATGCCCTTGCTGGCATCCAGGTGCAGGGGATGCCCAAACGCGAGGCGCGCAAGCGCGCCCATGACCTCTTCTGCCAGTTTGGCCTGGCCGAGTTCGAGCGCAGCTATCCCCACGAGCTTTCCGGCGGCATGCGCCAGCGCGTCGCCTTTGCGCGCACCGTGTTGGCCGCGCGCAACCTCATGCTGCTGGATGAACCCTTCGGCGCGCTGGACGCCTTTACCCGCCTCCAGATGCAGCGCTGGCTGCTCGACATCTGGGGGCAGTTGGGCAAAGCGGCCATCCTCGTGACGCATGACCCCGAAGAGGCGCTCTTGCTGGCCGACCGCGTGTACGTCTTTTCGGCCCGCCCGGCGCGGGTCATCCTGACGCTGGATGTGGCTCTGCCGCGCCCCCGCCCGGCAGAGATCGTCGGCACGCCCGATTTTGCGCGCCTGAAAGCGCGGCTCCTGCGAGCGCTGCTCACCGGCCAGGATGTCCCGCTGGAGCCGCTTCAGGATCAGGCGCAGCCTCAAGAAGCTGCCCAGGAGGCGCCACGATGAGAATCCTCCGCGCAATCTTGCGCGCCTGGCCGCCAGTGCTGCTCATCTTCTTGCTGCTGGCCCTCTGGCAGTTGTATGTGCAGACTCAGAACATCGACCCATTGATTCTCCCCGCGCCGCTGCGCATCTTCTCGGCGACCATCGCCAACCGCTCGACCTTTGCGGCGCATATCGGAACGACCGTCTATGAAACGCTGGTCGGCCTGGGCGTCTCGCTGGCGTTTGGCGTGCTGACGGCGGCCATCATCGACCTCTCTTCCCCGCTGCGGCGGGCCGTCTATCCGATACTGGTAGCCTCGCAGGCCATCCCCATCGTCGCCATCGCCCCGCTGCTCATCTTCTCATTCGGCTATGGCCTGCTGCCAAAAGTGATTGTCGTCACCCTGGTCTGCTTCTTTCCCATAACCGTCTCGATGGCCGATGGCCTGCGCAGCACCGACCCCGAACTGATCAAGCTCTTTCGCACCTTTGGCGCGGGTGAACTGGTCATCTTCTGGCGCGTGCGCCTGCCACACGCGCTGCCGTCGTTCTTCTCTGGCCTGCGCATCGCGGCCACCTATGCCGTCATCGGCGCCATTCTGGGCGAGTACGTCGGCGCAACGTATGGCCTGGGCGTGCTGCTTGAACTGGAGCAGCGTTCGTTCCGCACTGATCTGGTCTTTGGGGATGCCATCATCACCGCGTTACTCAGTATTGCCTTATTTGTGCTGGTTTCGTTGATTGAGCGCGTCGCCCTGCCCTGGTATTACGCCGCTGGGCGCGAGCGCGACTGGCGCGACGCCGGGCGACGTCCGAAACGCCGCCATCGGGCTGCGCGCCGGAGCAACCATCCGACAAACCTGCCTGAAACAGTCCAGGCAGAGCCAACCCAGGAAGTTCCAGCCTGAAGAAAAGGGGACATTATGAAGTCGCTGCTTCGTCGCATCTGGCTCTTACTGCTGCCGGGCTTATTTCTAGTGGTAGGCTGCGGAACCGCTGCACAGAGCCAGGGGTCACAACACCTCACACCCGTCTCGATTGCCCTGGATTGGACACCAAATACCAATCACACCGGCATCTACGTTGCTCAGCAGAAAGGCTGGTATCAACAGCAGGGGCTAAATCTGTCGATCCTCCCCTATTCGCAAAACGCCGCGCCAGAAACACTGGTCGCCTCTGGCAAGGCAGATTTCGCCATCAGCTTTGAGGAAAGCGTCACCACTGCTCGTGTCTCCGGCCAGGATTTGGTCTCTATCGCGGCCATTGTGCAGCATAATACCTCCGCGCTGGCGGTGCGCGCCGAATCAGGCATCACCAGCCCGGCTCAGCTTGCGAGCAAAGTGTATGGCGCGTTTGGCGACCCGTTCGAGCCATACGTGATCTCCGATGTCATCAATTGCGCTGGCGGTAATGTCACGCCCAGCGAGATTAGCTCAAAGAGTCCCACCTTGAATATAGACCCGCTGGCAGCCCTCCAGAGCAAGCAGGTGGATTATGTATGGATCTTTGAGGGCTGGGAGGGCATCCAGGCACAGCGCATGGATATGAAGCTTACCATGTTCCCTATCTCGAACTACTGCGTGCCAGACTACTATACCCCGGTGATCATTACCAGCGGCAAGTTTATCCACGACCATCCTGATCTGGTGCGCAAGTTCATGGCCGCCACGTCACAGGGCTACAATTACGCCATTGCTCACCCCGATGACGCCGCTAACATCCTGATTAACGCTGTGCCCCCCGGCACGTTTGATGATCCCGGCCTGGTGACGCAGAGCCAGGAATACCTGAGCAAGCAATACGCGCTTGGCGCGCCCAAGTGGGGCTATCAGACCCTCCAGAAGTGGCACGACTACCCCCACTTCCTCTTCGAGACAGGCAAGCTAGCGGACGCCAATGGCAACCCCGTCACTTCCGAACCGGACGAAAGCCAGTTCTTCACCAACCAGTTTCTGCCATAAGGCCAAAGCACGCTGGTGGGCACAGATGGTCAAAAAGCGGGCATCTGTGCCCACCAGCGTGCAAGTGTCTATTCCGGCAAGCGATCTGATAACCAATCCCATGCTTCCTAGCACGAAATATGCGATAATAGAGGCCGCGCTATGCCCATTCGCTTCCCACACATAGAGGTGCTGGAGCGCTGCGGACACCTGCGTGTCTGTCCATTCTGTCTTATAAAGGAGCTATCATCTCAATGGCCGAGAGCAATGTCGAAGAACTGCAACGCAACGCTCAACTCCGGCGGGAGATTGAGGAGCAGATCACCCGGCGATTTGCTGCCGAAGATGACGTGCTACGCCAGACGCTTGCCGCGCAGCACCAGGCCGGATTACCGGGGATTCAGATTTCGCCCATTCAGGGGCGACTCCTGCAAGTTCTGGTTGCTGCCTGCAATGCGCGCAAAATCCTGGAAATTGGCGCGCTGGGCGGCTACAGCGGCACCTGGCTGGCACGCGCCCTGCCCGCTGGTGGCAAACTGACTACGCTGGAGATCAGCGCCAAACACGCCGAACAGGTGCGCGACGCTTTTGCCCGCGCGGGCCTGAGCGACCGCACCGAGGTGCGCGTGGGGGCGGCCAGCGAACTGCTGCCCACCCTCCAGAGCGAGGCGCCGTTTGATTTCTTCTTCATCGATGCCGACAAGGGCGGCTACCCAACTTATCTGGATTGGGCCATCAAGCTCTCCCGCCCTGGCAGCATCATTGTTGCCGACAATAATATCCGCTACGGCAGGCCGTTCCAGGAGCCGCCCCCGGACGCGGACAACGCGGGCATTGCCGCCTATAACCAGCGGGCAGCGAGCGATCCCAAGCTCCGTTCTATCCTGATTCCTATGGACGACGACGGCATGGATGGTTTTGCCATCTCAGTCGTTCTGCCGTGAGAGATAAAGAAAGAAAGAAGAATCATGAAGAAAGGGGAACCTCTGGCGGATGAGTACGCCACATCACCATCGACATCCAGAGCCACAGCAGCCCGCGCATGATGGGCAGGAGCAAGAGCAGCCATCCACCCAGGGGTATCTCAGTGGCCAGCACATCCTGCCCCAGCGCCTGCGCCCCAATATGACCGTCACTGAACTGGTCGAGAGCGCCTTTCAAGCCTACAACTCGGCGCGGCTGAACGAAGCCTGTCGCCTGTATGCCGAGCATATGCTTGATCCAGAGCAGGATGTGACCATCGCGCTTACGATGGCGGGCGCGCTCACGCCTGCCGGATTGGGCGGCAGCATCCTCACGCTGATGGAATATGGCTTCATCGATTTTATCGTCAGCACGGGCGCGAACCTCTACCACGATATTCACCACGCGCTGGCCTATACCCTCCATCGTGGCAGCTTCGACCTGGACGATACGGACCTGCAACGCGAAGGGGTCATCCGCATCTACGACATTCTCTTCAAGGATGAAGTCTTGCTGGATACCGACACCTTTCTGCGCGAGGCGTTCAAGTCGCTGCCAGACCGGCCCATGTCCACTGCTGAATTGCATCACCACATTGGTCGCCGGTTGCTTGAAGTGGGCGTCAAACCCGAATATTCTGTGCTGGCGCAGGCGGCAGCCTGGGATATTCCCATTTACACCTCTTCGCCAGGCGACTCTTCCATCGGGATGAACCTGGCGCGGCACGCGCTGGATGGCGCGCACCTGACCATCGACCCGATGATGGATGTCAACGAGACGACCGCGCTGGTCCTCAACGCCACGCGCAACGGCGTGATCATCCTGGGCGGCGGCTCGCCCAAAAACTTCTATTTGCAGACCCAGCCGCAGCTCTGGGAAGTGCTGGGCATCAACAAAGGCGGCCACGATTATTTCATCCAGATCACCAGCGACGCGCCGCACTGGGGCGGCCTTTCGGGGGCCACCCCGTCAGAGGCGGTTTCCTGGGGTAAGATCAAGCCCGATCAGCTTCGTGATACCGTTGTCGTCTACGCCGACACCACCCTGGCCCTGCCGCTGCTGGCGGCTTATGCCATCAGCAAAGCGAAGCCGCGCCCGCGCCGGGGTCTTTACGCGCGCCGGGAGGAACTGGTGCAGCAGATGCGGGAAGACTATGAGAAAGGTAAACACCTTCGCCAGTAGCCCCACATCTGACTCAGGACTCATTGGAGCGCCGTCTACCACGGCCCGCGGGGTTGAGCCTGCCTGGAAGACGGCGCTTCAGATCATCGCTCCAACTCAAACAGATGGGAGGGAGTACAAGCCGACAAGAGAAGCGCCAGGCCGTTACCCCCCTGACGCGTGCTCGTCTTATCTTGGAAGGATAGTTGAGTTTCTCTTCAAGGAGTCCGGTGTTTTTCCGATGAGCTTTATCTTTCTATCAAAACGTCTTCTCTATTAAGGATTTCTCTCTGCTAGATCATATGAGGTGAATCGAATGCGCGGAACAGTTGGGGGAAAAGTGCGGGCTTGTCTCCATTGGCTTTCATTCAAACGCCTCTCCAAAACACGGCGGCGCATCGCGTATCTTGCTCTGACCATCCTGGTCCTAACCTTTATCTTGACTCCTCTGGCAATGGCCGGAGCCTCGGCGTATCAGGTGTATGATCATATTCGCCAGCTTGGTACAGATGGCGTCAACCATATTCTAGATGCTAAAGACCTGTTTCTGAAAAGCTCCTCGAATGGCTCCTCGTGCAGCGCCACCGCTACGCCTACAGCCACGCCCACTGTTAGCTCGACCGCCACACCGGGCGCAAGTCCCACGCCTACCTCGACCAGCATCCTGCCTGGCGGCATCTCGCTCGGCGAGATCGACACCAAGGCGCTGACCAATAAAACCACGCTGAACGAGGCATATGCCGATTTTGTCGCCGCTGGCGCCGATTTTCAACAGCTTACTACCGAATTAAATAGCCATCCCACGCTGCTCAGCCTGGCAAGTCTGATACCCAGCTATGCCCGACAGGTCAAAGAGGTGCAGGTGATCGCCAAAGCCGGAGTTGATATTGGCGACCTTGGCGCCGAGGCGCTGACGACGGCGCTCACCATCCTCCAGGCGCTTCCGGCGAACCCGCTCTCAGCGGGCAACACCCCCCTCTTTACCACCGACGAGATTCCGCTGATTCAGACCACTATCAACG
>JBJKSJ010000039.1:0-6027 GCA_046704085.1 Ktedonobacterales bacterium
AACGCCCTCTTTTGGATGAATGAATCATTCATCCACTAAAAAATATACCAGTCCGATTTATCAAAGTCAAGGGGTTGACGAGAAACACCGAAATCCCTGCTGGCTCCCTCTTGCAACAAATCCTCGTCAATGGTAGCATGCGGGATAAGATGACCTCACCTTCCTCTAGCATTCCATCATGGAGGCCCGCATGAGCAGTAGCAACGCCGCTAATCCCTCGCTTCCTGAAACCTTGGCCGATCTTGGCCGCTATAACCGCGAACGCTTTGGTGAATATACCTCGCTCGTCTACGAGTTTCCAGAGCAGGAGCGCACGTCTACGAATCTGGAGGTGGACCGCGAGGCAAATAAGCTTGCGAACGCCCTGATAAGCCTGGGGGTGCAGAAGGGGGATCGCGTACTGGTGATGATGCAGAATAACCCCCAGGTTATTATCGGCTATCAGGCGCTGGCGCGCATTGGCGCCATCACTATTCCAGTCTTGCCCTTGCTGAAGCCGCCGGAGGTGGCTTACATCGCCGCCAATGCCGAGCCGGTGGCAATCCTCACCAGCACCTGGGTGCTGCATATCGTGCAGGAAGGGCTGAAAGCGGCGCCTTCCATGCGCCATGTGATTGTTGTGGGGCAGGGGGGCGACACGCCCGCTCCTGAAGACGCCAGCTATCAGCAGCGCGGTTATGACGCGCTGATTGCCAATCAGCCCGATACCTCGCCAGGAGTTGAGATCAAGCCGGCAGACCCTGCGGTCATCCTCTATACCTCTGGCACGACTGGACGCCCCAAGGGTGTGCTGCTCACCCATCGCAACCTGATCTCCAACGCCATTGCCGGGGCTGGCGACGACCCAGAAGTGACCAGAGGGAAGGCGTCGCTGGCGGTTCTTCCCCTGGCACACGCTTTTGGCATTACCGTCTCGAATGTGGCGTATCTGAGCGGGACGAAAACAGTGATGGTGCCTCGCTTTGATCTTGAGCAGGTCTTTCAACTGATTGAAAAGCATCGCATTGCTGGATTCGCCGGGGTTCCCGCGATGTTCGTCGGCATGCTGAACTTCCCCGATGCGGAGAAATACGATACCAGCAGCCTGGAATATGCCGTCAGCGGCTCGGCGCCGCTGCCGGTGAGCGTGCTGGAAGGCTTTGAGAAGCGCTTCAACTGTCCCATCCGCGAGGGGTATGGTCTCTCTGAGGCGACGACGGCGGTTTCCGGCCACGCGCTCGATATGGTGCGCAAGCCCGGCTCCGTTGGCAAGCCGCTGAACGGGGTGGAGGTGCGCGTGGTGGATGAGAACGACCACGACCTGCCCATCGGTGAGGTGGGTGAACTGCTGGTGCGCGGCCCCAACCTCATGCGCGAGTATTACCACATGCCGGATGAAACCGAGAAGGCGCTGCGCGGTGGCTGGCTGCACACAGGCGATATGGCAAAGCTGGACGAAGATGGCTACATCTATATCGTCGAGCGCAAGAAAGACCTGATTATTCGCGGCGGCCTCAATATCTATCCGCGCGATGTCGAAGAGGTGCTGATGCGCCATCCGGCGGTGATGGAATGCGCCGTGATTGGTGTGCCCTCCGAGCGCATGGGCGAAGAAGTGCTGGCCTACGTCGTCTTGCAGGATGGCAAGCAGGCGACAGCCGAAGAATTGATGGAGTTCAGCCGCCAGTACCTGGCGAACTATAAGACACCAGCGTTCATCGAGTTCATCCCCGCGCTGCCGCGAAATCCCATCGGCAAGATCGACCGCAAGATTCTGCGCGCCAGACCACGCTAATGTCCTATTTCGTTGGTATACAATGCCTGGGAGGAGGGCTGAACCATCCAATCCGGCTGTGCCCGTGCCCACCCCTGGACCGCGCAATTCCTGATGGAATAGAATGAAGGCGTAAGCTGATTACAACAAAAAAATACTTTGCTTGAGGGTAGAAAATGATTGCGGATGAACTGTGGTATAAGGATGCGATTTTCTACGAACTGCATGTGAAGGCGTTCTACGACAGCAACGGGGATGGCATCGGCGATTTCCGGGGGCTGATGGAGAAGCTGGATTATCTGCAAGACCTGGGCGTGGATTGCCTCTGGATTCTGCCATTCTACCCTTCGCCGCTGCGGGATGATGGCTATGACATCTCCGATTATTATAACGTCCATCCATCCTATGGCACGCTGGCCGATTTCAAGGCGTTTCTGCGGGCGGCGCATCACCGAGGCATTCGGGTCATTACCGATCTGGTAATGAATCATACTTCTGACCAGCATCCCTGGTTTCAGGAGTCTCGTCGCTCGCCAAACTCCCGCTACCGCAATTATTATGTCTGGAGCCAGACGAACAAGAAATACCTCGATGCCCGCGTCATCTTCACCGACACCGAACGCTCCAACTGGACCTGGGATATGGATGCGAACGCCTATTACTGGCATCGTTTCTTCAGCCACCAGCCCGACCTCAACTATGATAATCCCCAGGTGCGTCGGGCGATGACGCGGGTCATACGGTTCTGGTTAGACCTGGGCGTGGATGGATTTCGGCTGGATGCGGTGCCCTACCTCTATGAGCGCGAGGGCACCAATTGCGAGAACCTGCCAGAGACACATGGCTATCTGCGCGAGGTGCGTCGGGCAGTAGAGCGGACACATCCGGGGCGCGTGCTGCTCTGCGAAGCCAACCAGTGGCCGCAGGATGTGCGCGCGTATTTTGGTGATGGCGATGAGTGCCACATGGCCTTTAATTTTCCGGTGATGCCGCGCCTCTTTATGGGCATTCGGCGCGAGGATCGCCTGCCTATTGTCGATATTATTGAGCAGACGCCAGGGATTCCCGCCTCGGGCCAATGGGGGTTGTTCCTACGCAACCATGATGAGTTGACGCTGGAAATGGTGACGGACGAAGAGCGCGATTACATGTACCACGAGTTCGCGGGCGATCCCCGCATGAAGCTGAACCTGGGGATTCGCCGTCGGCTGGCGCCTCTGATGGGCAATGGCCGCAGGCAGATTGAACTGCTGAACAGTCTGCTTTTTACACTGCCCGGCAGCCCCATCTTGTATTACGGTGACGAGCTAGGCATGGGCGATAACATCTTCCTGGGCGACCGCAACGGCGTGCGCACGCCCATGCAATGGAACGGTGATCGCAACGCGGGTTTTTCGCGCGCTGACGCGGCGCAACTCTATACCCCGATCATCCTCGACCCAGTGTACGGCTATCAGGCGGTGAATGTGGAAGCCCAGCAGCGCATTCCGTCCTCGCTGCTGAACTGGACCAAGCGCATGATCCGCATCCGCAAGCGGTATCCCGTTTTTGGGCGCGGTTCCATCGAGTTTTTGCTCCCGGAGAACCGGAAAGTGCTGGCCTTCCTGCGCAGCGATGGCTCGCAAACGGTGCTGGTCGTGGCGAACCTCTCGCGCTTCTCCCAGCCGGTTCATCTGGACCTTCAGCGTTTTCGGGGTACGACGCCAGTTGAACTGATTGGCGAGACGCGCTTCCCGTGCGTGCGCGAGGAACCGTACTTCCTCTCGCTTGGCCCACATGGGTTTTATTGGTTCCGGCTCGAAAGCGCTCCTTCCGACGAAAGCGCTTGAAAGGGCGCAGACTCACGTTAGAAACGTGTAGCAGAAGCTATGGCGCATGATCGAGCGTGCTCAAGGACACGGGCACAACAGGCGATAAAACGTGGCTTTACGAGCGGGGCGTCCAGGCTGGCGGGTCGCTGGCCGGGAAGGAATCCATCGATGCTTCCTCCACCTGATCTCTGTTGGCCCTTGCCCGGGTTTGTTCATTTGTTTGGCCCTGCGCAGCGGGGGTTGCCTGTGGCTGTGCAGACGCTGTGGCCTGGCTGCTGACTTTGATCTGCTTTGTTCTGGTGGCCTCGGCCTTGGGCAGCGTCAGCGTCAAGACACCACGCGCTATCTGTGCCTCGGCTTGATCGGCGTTCACTGGCGCGGGCAACCGCAGCGAACGCTGAAACCGCCCTGCTCGCTGCTCGCGGAGCAGCCATCGCTGACCCTGCTGCTCATGCTCAGTCCGGCTCTCTCCACTGATGGTGAGGGTGTCGCCCGAAAGCATGATGCGTATATCCTCAGGCTTGACCCCTGGCAGTTGCGCCTGGACCACAAAGTGATGCTCTGTTTCGGCCAGGTCTAACGGGAACGATCCCTGGCGGAACAAGTTGAGCGCGTTGCTGGAGCGAGTTAGACCTTCGTGCATCAGCCGTCCCATTGTGTCATGGATGCCTGGCAACTCGTGAAAGGGATCCCAACGGTCCAGTGCCATCGTATCGTACCTCCTGCGATGTGCCTTATTCGTTCGCATGCTTATCTGCCCGGGTGGACTCCGCGCTGGCAGATAAGCATGGTTGCTGCATATTGTGTGCCATGAGCGCCGTAAGTCATGCCCCGTCGGCAGCCCATAGAATCGCTGGCATATACGTTGCGCAGCAAAGGACAATGAACGAATCACTGATGACCCAAAGACGCTTATGAGTACGATGAGAGCGGGAAGGAGCGCAACATGGGACAGGATTCACTCGCCAGGCGCATTCAACAGCGCCTGGCTGAGCAGGCTGATATTCATATTGTCGTGGCGCAGCAGCAGGATGTGCTACTGCTCAGTGGCAGAGTGCGCTCAGCGGAGGAGCGACAGATAGCAGAGCAAATTGTCTCCAGGATGGCTCCAGATCAGCGCATAGAAAACAATCTGGATGTTGAACGCTTCCTCCCGATGGGAAGTGAAGGGAACGGCGCCTTGATTCAGGATGAAGTTAGCGATGACGAGATACCGGTAAGCCTGACTGGCTTCGAGCAGGAAGGCGTTGAGATAGAGGCCGATACGAGCAGGCTCCCGCTAGAGACGAACGAGATCAACGTGGTAGACCCGGATGTCCGTGACGACGATGAGCCTGAAGAGCCGGAACCTGCCTTCTTTCCATCAACCGACCCGGTGATTACAGCCAATGCCCAGGGAACCATTGATGTGCTGGGTGGATTTGCAGCCTCATCAACGAACGGTATTCATGTCAAGCACTCCGCCGAGGATGATCGGCCAGGTGATGAAGCGCTGGCCGATGCGATTCGGCGCGAACTGCGCGAGGATGCCTTAACGACGGACCTGTCGATTGATGTCGAGGTGCTGGCGGGCGTGGCCCGCCTGCGCGGGACGGTGCCTGATCTGACGGATGCGGAGAATGCGGAGGAAGTGGCAAATCGAATTGCTGAGGTGCGTGAGGTGATCGACGATCTGACGATCTCATCGATGTAACGCGGCGGATGGGCGAGGCTGCCGCCCTTGCCTCAGCTTTCCAGGGGAGGTGGCAGCCATTTTTCTGCCCACGAGGCGATGCCTCGGATTACTCGATTCAGATCGTGGCCGCGCTCGCTGAGCGCATATTCCACTCTGACAGGTGGGCCAGGAATCACCTGGCGTGTGACCAGCCCTTCTGCCTCAAGCTCGCGCAGGCGCTCGCTTAATAGGCGATCAGAGAGGCCAGGCACTGCCGCCAGGAGTTCGTTAAAGCGATGCGGGCCATTGATAAGTACCCGCAGGATGGCTCCTGTCCAACGTCGGCCAATTAACTCCATCGCGTGGTGATAGCGTGGGCAGAAATCGGAAAGCTGATGCTCCTCTTCTGCCGGGATCGTTACTTGCTGCTTATTCTGCTCTTGACTCATGGCGCTGCCCGCCCTTCTGCCGGGTCTAGCACGTCCTGATGGCACATACTAATAAACCTTCTATCACTATTGTACCACCAATAGCTTCGCTTACTTGACCCTCCACCGGAGTCCCCGTATCAGCCTCTTGTTCTCTTGCTGGATAGCTTCTACTCAGGTATACTTGGGGCGCATTCAGCCGAAAAAGTCGAGGGAAGGAGCAGAAGCGATGTCGATGCAGAAAGCGTCCTCGAACATGGTGGCCTCGCTGCGGTTCTTCGGGGCCTATCAAAAGCTCCCTCAAGCCGCTCAGTCGGCGGTGTGGGAGTGTGTGACCAGGTTGAAGCGTGATCCGACGCATCCCTCGCTCAACTACGAGGC
>JBJKSJ010000040.1:0-17463 GCA_046704085.1 Ktedonobacterales bacterium
CTCGAAATGGCGCCTCGGCAGCTATTTGGGTGGGACGGATCTGTTACTGATCATCGTTGCCAGGTTGCGTGATCGCTAGCGTTCTATGACGCCTAAACCGGGTCTGTCGGGCAGGATCAGCTTGCCGGCTTCAACCTGGACGCCCAGGTGGGGGTCGTTGTCGATCAGCAAGTGTCCGTCCAGGTCGGCATAGTCTACCAGTGGTGTGAGGTGGGCAGCAGCGGTGATGGCAAGCGAGCTTTCGATCATGCAGCCCAGCATGATTTGTAGATGATGGGCGCGGGCGGTATGGATCATCTTGAGCGCCTGGCGGATGCCGCCACATTTCATCAGCTTGATATTGATGCCATCGACGCACCCTGCCACGCGCGGAATATCTTCGACGGTGACGCAGCTTTCATCGGCGAAGATGGGCAGAGGGCTGTGTTCTCGCAGCAGGCGCAGGCCATCCAGATCGGTGGGCGGCAGGGGCTGCTCGACAAACTCGATCCGGTACGGCTCCAATGCTTGGATGAGCTTGATGGCCGCTTTCACTGTCCAGCCTGCGTTGGCATCGACACGGATGGTAGCGCCGGAGACATCCCGGATGGCTTTGATGCAATCAATATCCTGCGGTGAACCCAGCTTGACCTTGAGGATGGGAAAGTCTTTGGCCTGGCGGGCTTTGCGGGCCATTTCGGCGGGCGTGTCCAGGCCGATGGTGAAGGAGGTGTAGGCTGTCCTGGCGGGGTTCAGCCCTAGCAGCTTGTAGAGTGGCACGCCCAGGAGCTTGCCTGTCAGATCGTAAAGGGCCATGTCTACGGCGGCCCTGGCGGCGGCGTTGCGCTGGATGGTTTTCTCTAACGCCGTCAGGATTTCTTCCAGGGCGAAAGGGTCATCGCCCAGATGCTCTGCATAGGTGGTCAGGCAGGCCAATACGGTTTCGTGATTTTCGCCGTAGAAGGTGGAAGGGGCGGCTTCGCCGATGCCGATCTGACCCTCGCCCGCGATCTTGACCACGACCCGCTGCGCGTAATGCTGCACGCCGCGTGAGATGCGGAACGGTTCAGTGAGTTTCAGGTTGATGAGGCCGGTTTCAAGTTTCAACATGAGGTGATCATCTCCCCAATCAGCGCGGTAGGTGGATCAAGACTGTGCGCGCTGAAGCAGCGCATCTATTAGCTTTCCAGCGCCAAAGCGCACACAATCGGTTGCTGGCAGTCCGGTTTCCGCTTCGGCGCGATGAATCTCGTCGAGCGCGCTGGCTTTATCCAACTCATAGGTGTTCAGCGTGATACCTACCGTTGGAGCCGGGCGGAGCCAGCCTATCGCCTGCTCGTAGATTTCGATCACGCGCGGCAGCGGAGGGATGGGTACACTATAGCCTTTGATCTTCGTCCGGCGCGCCTCGTGGCAGAGGATCAGCATATCTGGCATGGAGCCATGCAGCAGCCCCAGCGTGACGGGAGAATAAGCTGGATGAATCAAGGAACCCTGGCCCTCGACGAAGACCCAATCATACTGCTGGGTGAACTCCAGAACCAGCGCCTCGACCCCGCCTGCGGTGAAGTCGCTGATCAGCCGGTCCACTGGCAGTCCCTGCCCGGAGATCATAATCCCGGTCTGGCCGGTGGCGGCGAAGCCTGATGAGAGGCCACGCCGCTGCGCCTCGCGGTGCAGTTCCAGCGCGGCAGTCATCTTGCCGACGTTGCAGTCGCTCCCGGCCAGATAGACCGTATGGCTGCCTGGACGGTGGGGGATATATTTGGCGATCAGCATGGCCCGATCTGCCGGCGGGCGGCGCACGTCCCAGATGTGCGCGTGATGCTGCTCCGCCAGGGCGTGCAGTGCAAGATCGTCGTCGAGAAACTCGTGCAGCCCGCTGATGATGTGCAGGCCGCGCTCAAGCGCCTGTATGACCTGTGCCCGCCAGGGGTCTGGCAAAAGGCCCCCAACCGGGGCAATGCCGATGAGCAGGCTATCTGGCTGATGATTGAGCGCCTCGGTCACATCGTGTACGATGGGGATGCCCGCGCCGAGGCCGTTGCCCAGCACCTGCGCGGCATCCTGTCCGGCTTTGGTGCTGTCGATGACGGCCACGACCTGATCGTGTCCATAGCGAATCATCCCTACTGCTGTTTTCGCGCCTTGCCAGTGAAAACGACCTTCAGCCAATATCGCAATCCGGCGCATTGCCGCTGTTCCTCCTGAATATTGAAGGGTTGAGAGATTGGAAGCGAGGCGTTGCAGGTAGTCTGCATCTGCGTTCGAGCGCTGCCTCTGAATGCTCGCATTATAACATGGCTTGCCGCTCTCCTTGAGCATGCGGTAGGCTTCTCTTTAGAAACAGCCCAGGGTTTTTGCCTATGGTCTTGTGGGATGGGTCTTGTATGTTCCTGAGAGTTCTGGAAGAGAGGTGTGATTGAGCAGCCGTCGGTCCTTGATATGGGCGCCTATCTTGATCGTAGTCGCAGTGGCCCTTGTTTTGTGTGAGATGCTGGCGTGAAATTCACTATATCGCCATCACGTCATTTATGAGGATAATACTGCTATCGCTTTTCTTAACAAGTACCCTACGTTATTTGGCTACACGTTGATGGCAACCCTGGCAAAGCGGCTTCGTCAGGTGATGGGATGACAGGCATTCCTTAGCGCCCTCTGATCTCTTGCTCTTTGATCTTTGGCTGCATTGACGCGCTGCTCTGGCAGCGTCTACAATGAAAAGCGTAGAGGCGGAAGTACCAGGATGGTCGAGATTTCAGGGAGGCATTGATGAGTACTGGAAGGCGGATTCGCCTGACGTCGCTTGCCAGTTGCGCTGGTTGAGCGTCTAAGATGGGGCCAGCGGCCCTGGCGCACGTGCTGCGTCCATTAACTCAGACAGTGGAACACAACCACCCCGATCTGCTTGTCGGCCTTGCCAGCATCGATGACGCGGCGGTTTACCGCCTGAACGATGGGCAGGCGGTGGTGAGTACGGCTGATTTCTTTCCGCCCGTTGTGGATGATCCCTATGCGTTTGGCGCAATTGCGGCGGCCAACGCGATGAGCGATGTCTATGCGATGGGGGGCGAGGTACTCTTTGCGCTCAATCTGGTCGCTTTCCCTGACACTCTTGAGCCAGAGATTCTCACGGAGATCTTGCGCGGCGGGCGCGATAAAGTGGCGGAGGCTGGTGGCGTGATTGCGGGTGGGCATACCGTCACGGATAAAGAACCCAAATATGGGCTGTCGGTGACGGGCGTCGTGCATCCTCAGCGCATCCTGACCAAGGGCAACGCCAGGATTGGGGATGTGTTGATCTTGACGAAGCCGCTGGGAACGGGTGTGATTACGACGGCCCACAAGCGCAATCAGGTAGATGAAGCTGACCTCCAGGCAGCGATTGCCAGCATGTCGGCGCTGAACCGCGAAGCGTCGCGGCTGCTGTGTATGTCTGCGGCGCATGCTTGCACAGATATTACCGGCTTTGGGCTGCTGGGGCATGCGTGGGAGATGGCGCAGCAAAGCGAGGGTGGTATGCGCTTTGTGTGGGAACATCTGCCCTGGCTTCCTGGTGCGCGGCGCTACGCCGAGGCAGGGTGTGTGCCTGGTGGCACAGGGCGGAATGAGGAGTTTCTGGAAGAGCATGTGCGCCTGGCAGATTATCTGGGTGAGACGGAGCGCCATCTGCTCTTCGACCCACAGACCTCTGGCGGTTTGCTGGCTGCTATCGAGCCAGGAGCCTGGCTGACACTGCATGCGCGCTTCGAGGAGGCTGGACTATCCTGCTGGTGGATCGGGGAAGTGACGGCTGACCAGGGGATCGTAGTGGTTTGAGCGTGGGCAGCGCTGCCCGGAACCCCGCGCTGGGAGTGGTAGCCCGGCCTATGGGAAGGAATATTCTGCGTGGCTGTTGGCGATGAGCATGATTCTGCTGAAGCAAGAGGCACTGGCGCTGCCAGTACGAGCGGAAATCAGGACCAGTCCGCTGCTGAGCGGACACGCTGGCATCCGCTGGAAAAACGGATCGGCAGGCATTTTCGGGAGCAACGGCTCTTGTTGGAGGCGCTGACTCATCGCTCGTATGCCTTTGAAACCTCTCATCAGGAGATCGCACCCAACGAGCGCCTGGAGTTTCTGGGGGATGCGATTCTGGCCTTTCTCAGCGCGGAGCATCTCTTTCGTGTGTATCCGACGCTCAGCGAGGGTGAACTGACCGATACCCGCGCCGCCCTGGTGAAAACGCCGACGCTGGCGGGTTTTGCGCGTGATCTGCATCTGGGCGAGTACCTACGTCTGGGCCGAGGCGAGGAGCGCAGCGGCGGTCGGAGCCGTGACCCGCTGCTGGCTGCTGCATTTGAGGCGCTGCTTGGCGCGCTCTATCTTGATGGTGGGCTGGATGCGGTGCGCCCCTTGTTGCTGCCTCTGCTGGAGCAAGAGGGGCAGCGAGTGATTTCCGCCGGGCGCCTGAAGGACGATAAATCGCTGCTGCAAGAGCTGGCGCAGGCGCATCTCAGTGTGACCCCCAGTTATCGGGTGGTGGCCGAGGAAGGGCCAGCGCACAACCGGCAGTATACGGTTGAGGTGATGCTGGGCAGCGAGGTTGCTGGTCGGGGCCAGGGGCGCAATAAGCAGATCGCCGAACAGGCAGCCGCGCGGCTGGCGCTTGAGGCCAGCGATTGGGTATAGGGTCGTTTCCTCACTTCTTCTTGGGCGCGTTTCAGCTTGCAGGTTCTCATCTCCCCTTCTCGCTCGTTTTACAAGAGAGATGTCTGCCAGCATCGGTGCCCCCCAAATTCGGCATGCAGTCTGCTAGTATGGTTGCAAGGGATGATGTTGTTCAGGTGGAGGACTGGCGGAAATCGCTCTTGTTTGTTATACTGAAAATAAGGCAACCTCTCATTCTGCTTCTGTTGGTATGTACTAAAGCGATAGGAAGACGGCAATCAGATGGGAGCATAGACCAATGTTTTTGGATCAAAGTCAAGGTCTTTCACCACAGCAGTCGGTGAATATCTCTGCTAAGCTGATCGCCTCCATCAAGATTTTGCAGCTTTCAGCCGAAGAACTTGAGCAGTCGATTGCCCAGGAGGCATTAGAGAACCCGGCCTTTGAGATGGAGGAGGTGAGCCAATGCCAGCGTTGTGGGGCGCAGATGAAGGAGGGGGTCTGTCCGAACTGTGGCAGCACGATCAGTACTCTGCAAGCGGATGGCGCCCGCGAATGGGATGATTTTAACGAGCGAGGGCTGGCAGGGGGGGATGATGAAGATTTCGATCCCCTGGCGCGTGTTGAGGCAACCGCATCGCTCGAAGAAACCTTGCTCTGGCAAATGCAAGCGATTATTGAGCCTGGCGATCTTCCTATCGCTGAATATTTGATTGGGAGCCTGGATAGTCACGGATATTTGCTGGTTTCGGTGGAGGAGGTTGCCCGTACCCTGCGGGTGGATGTTGAGCGGGTGCAGCGGGTGCTGAGTCTGCTCCAGATGCAGGAGCCGGTGGGAATTGGGGCGCGCGATCCGGGTGAGTGCCTCTTGATTCAGCTACGCTGGTTCCGCGAGCAAGGCCAGCCGCATCCATTGGCGGAGCAGCTTGTCTCCCATTATCTGTCGCGGCTGGGCGAACGCCATTTTATGGAGATTGCCCGCGAGCTGCATGTGCCTAGTTCGCATGTGCGCCAGGCGTGGCAATTTATCCGCACCAATCTGAATCCGTATCCGGCGCACGCCTATGATTCCTTTGGCAGCAGTCTTTCGGGCGGGCGGGCGCGCACAACACTGGTGCGTCCGGATGTGGTCATTCGCCGGTCCGAGACGGGCTTTGAGGCTGAAGTGGTGGAGAATAAAAAATATCTCTTCCGCCTGAATCCGACGTATCGCACCCTGATTACGTCGCTGGACCCCTCCCAGAGCAGTGAAGAGGACCGCCAGCACATTCGCCAGTATGCCTCGCGGGCGCAGTTTTTTATCGATTGTATTCATCAACGCTGGGAAACGCTCAAAAAGATTTCGGATGTGCTGGTTGAGTATCAGAATGAGTTTTTGGAGAAGGGCGTGCGCTTTCTGCGCCCGCTGACACGCGGAGAGCTGGCGGGCAAAGTGGGGCTGCATGAATCGACTATCAGCCGGGCCACCGCCAACAAGTTTGTCCTGCTGCCCGAAGGGCGCACAATCTCGTTTGATGATTTCTTCGATGCTTCGCTGCGTGTGAAAGATACGTTGCGTGAACTGATCGAATCGGAAGACCCTCGACACCCGCTGAGCGATGAAGAACTGGCGGCGGCGCTCGCCGAGCGCGGTATGAATGTTGCGCGCCGCACGGTCGCTAAATACCGCGAGTCGATGCGCATTCTGCCTTCTCGGCTGCGCGTCTAATCTGTAGGAGGAGATCTGTCAGGAGATAGGGCAACCATTGCCCCATCTCCTGTTCTTTGTGTAGAAAGCAGGATTACTCGTAGCGCAGGGTCTGGGCAATCTTGATCCGCGTGGCTCCCCAGACTGGCCCAACGCTCGCAAGGGTTGCCAGGAGGAGCATAAAGCCGAGCATTACGAACAGGCTGGTCGGGTTAAAGGTAAACGGCACCGGCAGGAAAAGGTTCCCCAGGAGCCAGACAAAACCATAGGCGCCAGGAATTCCGATGACCAGCGCGATGAACCAGGCGATGACCCCCAGCGAGAGACCCTCGATCCAGAAGACCTGCGCGACTTTGCGCCCGGTGGCGCCCATCGAGCGCAAGATGCCAATTTCTCGCCGCCGCTCCAGAACGCTCATTGCCAGTGCGTTGAATAGCCCAATGGCGCCTACGAGCGCGATAATCACGGTCACGCTGTAGAAAAGGGCGTAGATGATCTGGAACTGGCCCTGGATGCGCTCAGCCGCCTGCCGGGCTGTCTCTACGTTCGTTGGGATGCCATCTTTGCTCAGGGTATCATCGATATGGGCTGCCAGCACATCAATATCAGTCTGGTTGCGGCTGGCTGAAAGCACCATGACTTGCTGCGTGAAGCCTGGGGGCAGATGTTCAAAGGCCGTTACCTGTTGCAAGGGGGCCAGCAGTACTCCTAATCCACCAGGAGGGCTGTTATAGTCTTGAGCCAGCCCGATGATTTTCCAGCGGGCACTGTAGAGGGCAGTATGGACAGAGAGTGTATCGCCCACCTTCAGGCCCGATTTACTGGCGGCATTTGGGCTGATGACGACAACGTTCTGGTCGCTCTCGGTAAACCAGCGCCCCGAAACCATCTGCTTCTGGTAGAGATGCGCGTCTGGTTCCACGCCGGTGAGCAATCCATTGCCCCACTGTGTCTGAACATCATCTTGAAACAGGGGTTCTGTCTCGGCTATGCCAGGCACACGAGCCAGCTCCTGCTGTAGCTGGCTGTAGGGCTGCGGGTTCGTCAGGTCAACGAACATATCGGTGTGATAGGTGCTGAGCAACTGATTGAGCAAGGTGTTGAATGAAGCGGTGGTGGTTTGCACACAGAGGAACGCGGCCCCGGAGATCAGCAGCGCCATCAGCGTCAGCATGGCGCGAGTGCGCTTGCGGAAGAGACTGCGCGCGCCTAGCTGCATGGTCTGTGGAATCCATGCGCAGATGCGCCCAATCACCTTGGCCCAGTCTCTGCCGCGCTGGCGTACTCCGCCACCCAGGCCATAGCCGCTGAGCGCCTGATGGACGGTGATGCGCGTACCCAGGTAGACCGGCAGTGCCGCTGCCAGCAGCGGCACGCCGATCCCAATCGCTATGCTCAACAGGACGAGCGACGGACTCACGGTTAATGGCCCAATATCCAGACTGAGCAGATTGCCAAAGAAGCTGGCTAGCAGATAACCGGCCAGGATGCCCAGGACCAGGCCGAGGCTGGCGCCAATCACGCCATAGATGGCTACGGAGGTCAGGTAATTGCGCATAACCTGTCTGCGGATCGCTCCAATCGCCTTCATGGTTCCGATGATTTGTATCTGCTCCGTGACCAGAGTCGTGATAGTACTCAGCAATAAAAAGACACTCAGCAGCAGCGCAATGATCGAGAGCGCCTGCATGATCCCAAGCAGACCGTTCACGATGGTTCCATCGTTATGATCGGTGTGCCCGATGCTGGTTCCTAGCACCACTACATGCCGGGCTTGCAGCACCTGGGCAAGCTGCCTGGCCGTCTCATTGCGCTGGTTGTAGTTGTCCAGCCGGATGAGAAAATTGTTGACGCCGTTGGTTTGGAAGATCGCTTGCACGTCGATCTGGCTCATGTAGCCAGACGCTTCACCCAGGATGATGGCCGAAGGCAAGCCGCGCGTGCGCACAAAACCTGAGACGGTCAACTGCTGGGGTTCGCCGCGCACTTCAACGACCATCTGGCTGCCCACCTGGAGGTTGGCTATCGCCTGATCGCTGGATTCCAGGACGATCTCGTTGGGGCCTGGCAGATGGCCTGAGACCAGTTCAAAGGTGTTGAACTGCACGTTGTTGAAGTCGGCCAGCCCGGTGATGTTCAGCGGGTAAGAGCCAGAAGAGATTTTCCAGCGGGCAGAGACAACATTCTGCGCCTCGGCGAACTTGACATTCGGCTGTGCCTGAAGCGCCTGGACGACTGGAGCAGGATTGGTTGGCGTCGTGAAAAAGGAAACGTCCGGTTGCGCTGAGGCGTCGATGCTGTAGTGCAAGCTGCTGTTGAACTGACCGGAAGCGATGTTGATCGCCGAGAGGCCCAAAACGCCGATGGCGATTCCCAGTACTGTCAGTGTGGTGCGCAGCTTGCGGCGCGTGATGTCCTTGATGGCTTTTTTATTGATCGCTTTCATGTTTATGCTCCTTTACTGGCTTCCATCTGGGCCAGCCGCAGCGCGCCAGTGTTGCTGAGAATGCGGCCATCCAGCAGAGCAATGCGCTGAGTGGCCCGCGCCGCCAGATCGCGGTCATGGGTCACGTAGATAACGGTTTTGTCGCGTTTGGTGAGTTCTTCCAGCAGGCCAAAGACCTGCAAGGCACTTTTGGAGTCCAGATTGCCAGTTGGCTCATCTGCGACCAGCACGGGAGGGTCATTTGCCAGCGCGCGGGCAATGGCGACGCGCTGCTGCTGGCCGCCGGAGAGTTCGCTGGGCAAACGGTTGGCACAGTTTTCTAGCCCAACGAGTTGCAGGCACTCCAGTGAGCGCGCGCGCCATTTGTGATGCGGAACCAGGCTGCCTAGTTCGAGGGCGAGCAGGATATTCTCCTGGGCGGTGAGCGTGGGCAGCAGTTGAAAGAACTGAAACACGATACCCACATGCTTGCCGCGCCATTTGGCAAGTTGGTTCTCGCTCATCTTGCGAATCTCCTCTCCGCCGAAGAGGATGCGTCCAGTGGTAGGCCGATCAATGCCGGTCAGGATGTTGAGCAAGGTTGATTTGCCACTGCCGGAAGGGCCGTTAATCGCAAACAGGCTGCCAGTAGGGACCGAAAACGTGATCGCATCGAGGATAGTGATCGCGCCTGCTTTGCTGGCAATCGTTTTGGAGATTGCTTCGGCGCGGACCAGCGGTTCAACCGATCCAATGGGTGAAAGAGGGGCTGAAGTGAACATAAAGGTTTCCTTTCAATTCAGTGCAAATTGCTCAAGAATGCTGGCCCCATCTCAGGGTCATTTTGAGTATGCCTGGTAGATATGGCGCGCGTATGACAATGGTGTGCCATTTGGGATTCAGTCCTGTGCCGCGTCGACATGGATTCGCCATGTATCTGGCAAAGAAAGGAAGTGGGGTGAGCCACGCTGGCCCTGGCACTATCAACAGTGCCAGGGCCAGCGTGGCTGAAGATCAGGTTGTGGATGCGCTTGTACGTTTCAGTCAGTGATGTTGGTGAGCTAGCTGAGCGGTTCAGGGCATGAAGCGATAGCCGACGCCCCAGACGGTGACGAGTTTCTCGCTCATTGGCCCCAATTTCTTGCGCAGGCGGGTAATCTGGGTATCGACGGTGCGGTCCAGGCCGTCGTATTCGTAGCCCCAGACCTGCTCTAGCAGGAACTCTCGGCTAAAGGCTCGGCCCGGATGGGAGGCTAGAAGGACCAGCAGATCAAACTCCTTGGGCGTGACTTCGATCTCGGCGCCATCGATAGTGACGCTGTGCCTGGCGAGGTCGATGCGCAGGGAACCGCTCACAACCGGCACGGGTGCAGGGAGGGAGGCTCCTGGTGTATTCTGTGCGCCTGCGCCCTCTGGCGCTGCTGACGCAGCGGCGGGCAGGCGGCTATCCAACTCGACGCGGCGCAGGATGGCGCGGACGCGCGCCAGCAGTTCGCGCATGCCGAAGGGCTTGACGACATAATCATCGGCGCCCACCTCCAGCCCCAGCACGCGATCTACCTCCTCTGAGCGAGCGGTGAGCATGAGGATGGGCATGAGGTGGTTCTGGCGTATCTGGCGGCAGACCGCCAATCCATCCAGGCCGGGCAGCATCCAGTCCAGAATGACCAGTTGGGGCAGATGGGCCTCGACCAGCTTGAGGGCGGACGGCCCATCGAATGCCTGATGGGCGGTGTGGCCTTCGGCCTCAAGGTGCGTGCGGATTAAGTTACAGAGGTCTCGCTCGTCCTCGACGATCAGGATGGTTGCCATGCTGCTCCTCTCGCTGCCCTCAATGTGGCTTGCTGGTGGCCTGGCCCTGGTTTGGCGCTGGAACCACCTGGAGGAGGAGGTGGAACTGGCTCCCTTCCCCAACGGTACTTTCGGCAGTAATCGAGCCACCCATTGCGTTGACCAGATCGCGCACAATTGCCAGCCCCAGCCCGAAGCCGCCAGTGGCACGCGCCCGCGAGGCGTCGGTGCGATAGAATCGCTCGAAGACGCGCTCCAGGTCTTCCGGCGGGATGCCGATACCAGTATCGGCGACGGTGAGCGCGAGCTGGGCGTTGTTGGCTCGTTCGAGCGAGATCGAGACGATGCCACCTGCGGGGGTATACGTGATGGCGTTGCGCACCAGATTGAGCAACACCTGCGCGAGCCGCTGACGATCAGCCAGCACCTGGGGGAGATCGGGAGGCATATTGCGCACCAGCATGACCTGCCGCTCTCGTCGCGCCAGCGGCGCCAGAGATTGGTAGACCTCCTCGACGACTTCACTGGCGGAGAGGGGCGCGATGTCCAGGCGAAGCTCGTCTGCTTCTGCGCGCGCCAGGGCGAGCAGGTCATCGACCAGCGCGCTCAACCGCTCGGTTTCTCGATGCACGATGTCCAGATAGGCGCGCTGCTCCGGTGGGACCGCTCCAGTGCCAGGCTGATCTTCATTTGCCATGAGCAATGATTCGACATGACCGCGAATGCTGGCAATGGGTGTGCGCAGTTCGTGGGAGACATTGACGATGAGTTCGCGGCGGCTTTGATCGGAGCGTTCCGCCTTGGCGTGTTCCTGGGCGGCGATGGCGCGCGCCTCTGCCAGTTGCAGAGCGGTGTTGCTCATGCCAAGCATCAGGCGCGCAAATTGGCCCCAGGCGTAGGCAATGCCGTTGATGACATGCAGCGCGGCGATCAGCGCGAAGACGCCTAGCGCGGCGAAGCCAAGGAAGAGCGCGATAATTCCTGGCTCAAACCGTCCATCGATCTGCACAAAGAAGACATAGGAGGTATAGCCGCCGCCAACCGCGTTATAGACCAGCAGGTCGATCAGGTAGGCCAGCCAGCCGAAGAGGAGGCTGAGCGAGACACTCAGCAGGGTGATGACGAGAGTGAATGAACAGATGCCAAAGGGAAACTCCAGAAACAGATAGACCAGGCTCTTCCAGGTCACGGGATTGCTGAGATATGCTTTGAGGCGGCCCATCCAGGTCATTCCGGCGATACGAGGGTCCGGTAAGAAAGGGATGGGGACACCAAGCAAGCTCGTGACGATACGTCGCTCGAACGCGGCAAAGCCTGCCCACATGACGATGGTCAAGGCGAGGATGGGAACACCGATCCAGATGATAAGGGTGCCAATGCCAAGTGATACCCCGGTGACAAGCAGGATGAAGTACAGGGTGCCAAGTGGAAATAACAGCAGTAAATAGAGGATGCTGCGATACGTCTGCTTTTGGCGAACGACGCCAAAGAATCCCCCTGCCCAGGCAGGCTGCGCCTTGTAGCCGGGATAGTCCATATATCACCTCGATACGCTCACTCTTGTAAGCGGCTGATCTGATTGTCTCTCTCGTTCGACAATCTGAGTATATCCGCTGGGTATGTCAAAAGTGTGTCAGAATCAGCGTGGCTCTGTGGCAAAAGAGCGCCATTTGGGGGAACCACAACCTACTCTACGATAAGACCCGCTTAAGAGAGCGCAAGCCAGCTAGAATACTATGCTTTCGGGGTGATCTGGCTGTAGATCAATGGGCCAGGCGAGACCGGGCTATCGCTCCAGCGATAGGTACTGAGCAGTTCAGCCTGAATGGCTTGAGCCTGGTCTTCGGAACGCGCGTGAATCTCTAGCAGAGGCTGGCCTGCCGCAATATGGTCGCCGATTTTCGCGTAGAGCAGCAAGCCGGTGGCGTGGTCGATGGGGTCGCCTTTCTTAAAGCGCCCGGCGCCCAGCTTCATCGTCGCCAGGCCGACGCGCTCGGCATCGATGCCAGCGATGTAGCCTGCGCGTGGAGACAGCAGGGGTATCTGTATCGGCGCGCTAGGGAGCAGCGAGGGGTCTTCGACCTGGCGCGCGTCGCCACCCTGAGCGGCGACGACTGCTGCCAGCTTTTCCAGGGCTGCGCCGCTGCTGATGGCCTGGCGGACTTTCGTTTCGGCCTCGGAGTAATTGGCAGCCAGGCCGGTCATTTCCAGGAGGGTCGCGGTCTCGTGATGACAGAGCGTGTTCACATCCGCCGGTCCTTTGCCCTGAAGGATGTGAATCGCTTCTTTGAGTTCGAGGGCGTTGCCCACTGCCTGTCCTAGCGGCTGGTCCATTGCGGTGATGACGGCGACGGTATGAACCCCGGCGCGGGCGCCAATGTCTACCATTGTGCGCGCCAGGGTCTCGGCGTCCGGCAGCGTTTTCATAAATGCTCCCGAACCGACTTTGACATCCAGCAGCAGATGCGAAGCGCCAATGGCGAGTTTCTTGCTCATCACGCTGGAAGCGATCAAGGGGATGCTGTCAACGGTCCCGGTGACATCGCGCAGGGCGTACAGCTTGCCATCGGCGGGCGCCAGGTCGCTGGATTGTCCGGCCAGAACCAACTGATGCGCGCGCAGAATCGACCAGAACTCCTCGCGCGAGAGGCCTGCGCGGAAGTTGCTGATCGATTCTAGCTTATCAACCGTGCCACCCGTGTGGCCCAGACCACGCCCGGTCATCTTGGCGACGGGCAGGCCGCAGGCGGCGACCAGCGGCGCAACGGCCAGCGTGACCTTATCGCCAACGCCACCCGTGCTATGCTTATCAACAGCGGGCGAGAGGCGCTGGCGCACCTCCAGTTGCGCGCCGGAGCGCGCCATTGCCAGGGTGAGATCGGCGGTTTCTCGCGCGTTCATGCCTCGCCAGACGATGCTCATCAAAAGCGCGGCGCATTGATAGTCGGGGATGTCACCACGCGTGAAGCCCTGAACGAGCCACTCAATCTCTTCAGTGCTTAACTCGCCACCATCGCGCTTCTTCTTGATAAGCTCAACGGTTTGCATCACAGTCGATCCTCGGTCTGGCTCTGGCGCTTCGCCTTTCGTCTCACGTTGTTTGCGCATTG
The DNA here is from genome assembly GCA_046704085.1 of Ktedonobacterales bacterium. Classification (GTDB taxonomy): domain Bacteria; phylum Chloroflexota; class Ktedonobacteria; order Ktedonobacterales; family DATBGS01; genus DATBHW01. The sequence goes on from JBJKSJ010000040.1 coordinate 13,643, forward strand.
TTGCATAAGGCTGGCGGTGCGTCAAGAGATTCTTGCCATACAGCTTCAGCGGCCTCGTTACGAGAGGAGCGACGCGCTGACCGCTCTGTGGTTGCAGTTGACAGCACAGGTTGATACCATATATGGTGTAGCTGTTGAGCGAGTCAGGTGAGGAAGACGGGCTGGTGGGCGCGCGTCGCTCAGACCGAAAGGAGGGTGTCTGATGGCAGGTGAGGTTTTATTGCAATGCCAGATCAACCGAGGAGTCATGCCAGTAGCGAGCGAGGGGCAGGTGGCTTATATTCTGGTGCTGGTACGACCTGGAGACGCGCTGCAAGGGCTGCGGTTTCCGCTGAACTTTGCCCTGGCGCTGGATCGCTCGTTTTCGATGCGGGGGGCGAATCTGCAAGCAGTGAAAGAAGGCGTGGGCCTGCTGGTGGATGCGCTGGGACCATCAGATTATCTGGCGGTGGTCTCGTTCAAGGGGCGGGCGGATGTAATTGTGCCTGCCCAGCCGGTACAGAATAAAGCAGCGATCAAGGCAGCAGTGGAGGGCATGCGCGCCTGGGGTGGCACGAAGATGTCGGAAGGTCTGCGCGGCGCTTTGCAGGAACTGAGCAAGCATATGCGCCCGGATGTGGTCAGCCGGATGGTGGTGCTGACCGATGGGCGCACGTCAGGGGATGAGGCCGAGTGCCGCGAACTGGCCGATCAGGCGCGCGCCTGGGGCGTGGGTATCTATCCGCTGGGCCTTGGGGCCGATTGGGATGAGACGCTGCTGGATGACCTGGGGCAGCGCAGCGGTGGAATGCCAGCAGAATTGGTGCAACAACCCGCTGATGTGCTGCGTATCTTTCAAGAGCAGGCGCAACAGGCGGCAGCGGTCGCTGTGCGCAGCACGGTGCTGAGGCTGCGCCTGCCGCCGGGGGTGGTCGCGCGTCGCGCCATGCGGATGCTGCCCATTGTGGATGATCTGGGCGAGGCGGTGCTGCATGGCAAGCTGGTTGAGGTGTCCCTGGGTGATCTGCCACGCGAGGCGACGCAGGCTGTGCTGTTGGAACTGCTGATCGAGCCGCGCACCGCCGGGCATTTTCGCATCGCTCAGGTGGAGTTGTCTTATGATATTCCGCTGCTGGGATTGCTGAAGCAGAGCGCGCGCCAGGATGTGGTGGCGACGTTTGTCAATGACCCGGCGCAGGCTGTGGCTCCTGACGAAACGGTGATGGCTTTTGCGCAGCGCGCCAATGCCTATCGCCTGGTCAACCGGGCGGTCGATGAGTATCGGCGGACGGGGCGCACAACAGTGCGCATGGGTAGGCATGTCACATCGATGCTGGACGATCTGACGCGCGCGCAGGTGGAGCAATTGATGGCCGGGCAGGTGGCTCCTGAGCAGGCGCCGATGCTGCTCAAGGGCATCAATACCCGCACCCGCCGCATGACCGAGCGCATGGAAGATGATGATTTATTCGAGAGAGGCAATAGCCAATCAAAACGGCAGGCAAAGAAAGGCATGCCTTGAATGGAGAAGCTGCGATGCCATTTGGATTGCCAGGAGATGCTGCTTCAGGGAGGGAGTCTCACGTTCCAGCATTACACCTGCACTGTCAGGTCGGGCGGCCTCGGATGGCTGTGGCGCCGACTGGTCAGGTCGCGTATGTCCTTGTCACTGTGCAGGCTACTGATGCAGTACAGGCGACACGCTTTCCGTTGAACTTCTGCTTTGTTCTGGATACTTCCGGCTCGATGAGCGGAAAGAAGATCGAGGCGGTGCGCACGGCGGTGAGCATGCTGGTCGATCAGATGCTGCCCGATGATATTGTCTCGGTGGTTTCGTTTTCCGGCAACGGCAAGGTGATCGTTCAAGCACAGCCAGCGCGCAACAAAGAAGCGATTAAGCAGCTTGTGGCGGGATTGCGCGCTGGCGGTGGCACGCAGATGGCGCGGGGGATAGCCCTGGGGCTGGAGGAACTGCGCAAGTGGCATAGCCCGAATGTCGTCACGCGCATGGTGCTGCTGACCGATGGGCGCACCTCGAACCGCAGCAAATGCCTGGAACTGGCCGATAGCGCGCGCGTGCTGGCAATCCCGATTCACCCAATGGGCGTCGGCTCGGAGTGGAACGAGAAACTGCTGGATGAGATTGGGAATCGCAGTCGGGGGCAACCGGCGGAGTTTATTCGCCAGCCAGCCGACGCGCTGGCGATCTTTCAACAGCAGTTTCAGAGCGCGGCGGCAGTGGCGGTGCGCAATGCGACACTGACGCTGGACCTGCCGGTGGGGGTAACGCCGCGTCGGGCGATCAAAACGCTGCCTCTGATCAGCGATCTTGGACAGTCGGGCCTCTCGGATCGGCGCGTGCTGGTTCCGCTGGGAGATATTGAGCGCGGGTCGCCCCAGGCGACGCTGGTCGAACTGATGGTCGTGACGCAGCGACCAGGAGGATTTCGACTGGCGCATGTCGAAGTGGCCTATGATGTGCCCAACCTGGGCCTCTTCAATGAAACGGTGGCGACTGATGCGCTGGTCGAATATGTCGCCGATGCGGCGCAGGCGCAGGCAGTGGATGCGCGGGTGATGAATATGGCCGAGAAGGGCAACGCGCATCGGCTGGTCACACGCGCGCTGGATGAATACCGCGAGACAGGCAAAGTGACCACGCGCCTGGCCCCCAATGTGCTGGCGAGTCTGGACCCGGAAACACAAAGTGCGCTCAGCCAATTAGCACAAGGGCGAGCAAGCGGAGATACTGCTGAGACAATGGTCAAGGAGATCAGCCAGAAGACTCGGCGGCTGACCCAGCGCCTGGATCGGTGATTCAGATTGCGCACCTGAAAACGCCGTTTTTACCCTCCTCAAAAAGAATGATGTAACGAGCGCGAGAGCAGTTGGCAAGCGTTCTTAGCGGCTAGTCGATTGATTTGACTGTACAGGGTTTGTGTGCTAAAATTAGAACAAGATTTCTAGTGTCTGCCGGATAGATCGGGCAGGAGGAGGCAGATTATGGCGAGCCAGGAGCAAGCTCCCACCAAAGAGTTTAACCCCAATGAGCATTTGTTGCGGATACAGGGAAAGGATTATCTGCCAGTGCGCTGGCGGCTGGTCTGGTTCCATCAGGCCACCGGGTCGCGCGCCGGGTATGTGACCGTTGAATTAGATCATGATCGCCAGCAAGGTTTTGCCAAGTTTTTTACGATTGCCTGGGATGGCAATGACGAGACCTGGCGGCATGTGAATATTCGCGGCGTGGAGATCGATGTCTGCGGGCGTGTTGCTACCGGTGAAGGCTCTGAAACACGGGCAGACTTTAACGAGTACTACGAGAAGGCAGCTACCAAGGCGCTTGGCCGGGCGCTGGCTGGGCTGTCGTTTGGAACGCAGTTTGCGCCCGAACTGGACGAGAAGCAGCGCATTGTGGATAGCCCGGTGGAGCGCCCGAACCGGGGCGCGCCCACTGGAATCAATCGTGCCGCAGCCGACGAGGCGTCTGCTCGCGCTCAGACAAGGGCGCCAGCCCCGACAGCAGCGACAGAGACGCCCGCTCAGGAACAGGCTGGCGTAGATGGAGAGCCGCCTGCGAATGAGCAGCAGCTTATCAGCATTCGCAAGCTCTGCGCGGCGCTGGGCCGCGAGGAGCCTGCGCCAAATGTCCTCACCTTTGCGGGGGCCAGCGCGCTGATTCGCCAACTGAGCCGCGAGTATAACAATGCGCGCAAGGCGAGCTAAGCTGTTGGCTGGAAGGCTGTAACTGGTTCTGCTAACCGCTAGATCGAGGACGAGTATGTCAGGGACAAACGTTCATCACTCGGAACTGGAGCGTGCTGAGCAGCGCGTGCAGCGGC
>JBJKSJ010000041.1:0-9574 GCA_046704085.1 Ktedonobacterales bacterium
ATCTGGCAGAGAGAAGCCCCAGGGAGGGGAAAATGAGGTGTGGGAATGGCTCCTGGATCACAGAGACCGGGCGGCTGGAAAGGCTCCGCTCAAGAGCGGAGAGCCAGGCTCTTCTCCCTGCTTGTCCCGGCCTTGCTGCTGTTCCTCTTCACTACGCTGCTTTTTAGCCAGGGAGCCTTCGCGCTCGCCGATGGCAGTACATACACGCCACACAAGCCGCAGACGCCTCTACAGACAGTGACGGATACCTCGACGCCCTCAACGGTGACATCGACAGCAGACCCAACCGCGGACCCGACAGCGGACCCAACAGCGGATCCGACGCCAGACCCGACACCAGACCCGCCGCCACCATCACCAACCGCAACGCCATCGCCAACGCCGACGGATACAGCGACGCCGACGGATACCCCCACAGGCACACCGACGCCGACGGATACAGCGACGCCGACAGGAACCGCCACAGCCACAGCCTCGCCGGGAGCGCCAGGCAGCGGCAGCGACAATGGCAGCGGTGGTGACGCTCCCAACACCAGCGGCGGTGGCCCCAGCCTCTTCTTGATCGCGCTGCTCTTGCTGGGGGTGATCGTGCTTGCCGGGGGTGGCGTGGGCCTCTACTACTATACCAGCAGGCGACCCCAGGCAGTGCCCGGTGCGGCTGGGGCGGCTGGCGGCGTGGGCCGCTGGGGCGCGGCTGGCGGCGTGTGGGGCAGCCAGGACGACGACGGGTATTACGACGAGGACGATGACTATTACGGCGCGGAGGATGACTACGAGGAGGATGGCTGGGATGAGGAAGGTGATGAATGGGGCGACGAGGAAACGTATGAAGACCCGCGTGGTCGCTGGCCGGGCGGGTCGGGAACGGGCTATGGTCGGCCACCGCAGGCGCCCAGAAGCAGGCCGGGGCGGTAGGCTCTCGGCAAGTCAGCTTTGCCCCACCCCGGTCAGCACGGGGGCATGGCGCTACAACCGTTCTCTAGAATCTACCCGTTTATCCCGAAGGCTAAACAGCATCTAGTTCCTGCTTCACCGGGGTCAGTTTCGCCCGCGCCTTCCGACGCGCGCCAGCGCTGGCCCCTCCCCAGGCGTTTTGGCTCTCCGGGGAACTCCCGGCGAGCTTGCTTAAATTGATGGCTGCGTTCAGGTCACGATCTCTGACCAGGCCGCACTGCTGGCAGTGAAACGTCCGATCTGCCAGCGTCAAAGCTTCCTTCATCCAGCCACAGCCGGAACAGGTCTTGCTGGATGGCTCCCAACGGCTTGCCAGCATCACCTTGGAGCCATACCAACTGGCCTTGTAGAGCAGTTGCCGCTTGAACTCGTAGAAGCCCACGTCGGCAATGGCTTGGGCCAGATGGTGATTCTTGAGCATGCCGCTGACGTTCAGGTCTTCAATGACGATGACTTGCTTGGTTTTCGCCAGTCGCGTCGTCACCTGATGTAGCGTGTTGTTGCGCTGGTTGGCAACCTTGCGATAGAGTCTGGCAAGTCGCTTGCCCGCCTTGCGCCGGTTCTTGCTGCCTTTGCTCCGGCGCGAGATGACCCGATGCAGGCGCTTGATCTGCTTGAGGCGGCGCTTCAGATGGCGGGGATTGGGAATGACCGTGCCATCTGAAAAAGTGGCAAGAGACTTCACGCCCAAATCGACCCCGACAACGGGGCCAGTGTTCTTCGGTATGGCTTGCTCTTGTTCCACTTGCACGCTGACGTACCAATGGCCTGCCTGCTCGGAGACAGTCGCCGAAAGGAGTTTGACGCCAGACTTAGGCAGATAGTCGTGTTCCTTCACGCGCAGCCGCCCCAGGCGAGGCAATTGGATGGCATCAGGAAAGACCGCAATCGAGCCAGTGAGCCGGAAGCTGCCCAGCCCTTGCTTCTTGCTCTTGAATTGGGGATAGCCCAGCTTGCCCTTCCATTGGCCCGCTTGCTTCAGCTTCCAACGGCGGAAGAAGTGACTGAACGCGCTATCCAGATTGCGCAAGGCTTCCTGTGGCGCGCACTTGGACACCGCATACATCCAGGGAACATCCGTCTTTTTGAGCATGTTCAGTTCCCGATGGAGGTCTAGCGCGTTCAGGCTTTTTTTGCTCGCTTTGTATGCTTCCTGCCGCCGGGCCAGACCCCAATTGTAGGCCCAGCGCGCCGCGCCAGCATGCTGCTTGCAGGCAGTGGCTTGCTTGTCGGTCAGATCAAGCTCGGCTTTGTAGGCCCGCGTCACCAGCATCAAGCATCTCCTTTTTGCATGGCTTGCTCAATGCACGCCTTGATGCGCTCGGCGCGGCGTTTGCTATTGCGAAGGCCATAGGTACGAGCAGCCATGCTCGTAATCACCCCCACAAAGTCATCGACCAGATCATCACCCGTATCGCTGGGATAGATGGCTTCGACTCGGCGGCCCAGTTGCTCGAAGAGGGTCGCAATGTAACCGTAGCCAAAGCGTGTGAGCCGGTCTCGATGCTCCACCACCAGCACACCGATTTTGGGATTGGTCAGCAGCTTCTTGAGTTTGGGGCGGTCCTCATTCAGGCCTGAGGCAATCTCGGTCACTTCAGCCATCACCTGATAGCCCCGCGCTGCCGCGTACTCGCGTAGACGTTCCATCTGCCGGGCTGCATCATCTTTTGGTCGGCAGAGGACACCCGCGCATAGAGGGCCACGCCAGAAGGAGTGGGCTTGGCTTCCCGCACGATGACCGTGCCGGTTGGCAGTTGGTAGGCATCCAGTTGTCTGGCTTGCCACCACTTCCAGGCCGTCTTATAGGTCACACCAACCTGTTTTGCGTACTCTGAGAGCTTCATAGGCATAGTATGCCATAAAAGAGGATACTATGCAACAAAATCGAGACTTAATTATCACCCCACCCTCCAGCCAGATGCGGGGCTAGCGGATGACCCAGGCGAGGAAGGCGGGCACGGCGTCGATGGAGGGGAGCGTCAGGTCGGCCTCGGCGGCCAGCGTGGGCGGCGCTTCTTCGTGCAGCACGGCGACGGCCAGCCCTTCGCATACGCCCGCTGCGCGCAGGCGGCGCAGGGCGCGAAAGGCGTCGATGTCGGTCGTGTCGTCGCCCAGGTAGAGGGCGCCGCGCAGGCCGCGCTCCCGCGCCAGCGCATCCACCGCTGTGCCTTTGTCTTGCGTCAGCGGCGGGCGAATCTCCGCAACGAGCTTGCCTTCGGTGAGGCGCAGGCCCAACTGCGCGACGGGCGGGCGCAGGGTCTCCAGCACGCTTTGTAATGCTGCCTGCGGCTCTGCGCAGCCGCGTGTATGTATGGAGCCGCTGGCGCCCTTGCGCTCGACCAGCAGCCCCGGCAGACGCGGGAGCAGTTCGTGCTCGGCGAGATCGAGCGCCTGGGCAATAGCGGGCAGATAGGGCCGCGCCGCCGCGATCACCTGCGGCGCGTCTTCGCCGGGATTCCAGCGTTCCAGGCCGTGATTGCCGATGTAGAGCAGGCTGGCGAGGTCGACCATTCGCCGCGCATCGCTTGCGGCGCGCCCAGAGATGGCGGCGATCACGTCAAAGCGCGCGGCAGCTTGCTCCAACAGCGGGGCAATGCCTGGGAGCAGCCGCGCCGCCTCTGGCGTGGGGGCGATGGGGCTGATGGTGCCGTCAATATCCAGCAGCAGCCCGCGTGGCCGCCGGGCGAGCGCCTGGCGCAGCATTTCCGCCTGCGCCAGGGTCAGGCCAGGCGGCGCCGGTTCGGGCGCGTTGCCCGAAACCGGGAAGGGCGAGACGGAGGGGAAACCGTCTCGCCCTTCTATGTGTTGGCTCTCTCCATTTCGTGTCATAAGAGGAATAGTATCAAAAACTATGCCACGATGCCCACGCTCAGCGGTTAATCGCCACTGGGCGGCCCGACTTTTTCGTTGGCATTGCGCTCCTGCTCAGCCTCCTCCATGCCGTTGTAGTCCGGGGCCATCGGTGGGACGATGCCCGCCAGTTCGCGCTCTGTCAGGTTGGCCGCCGAGGGTGTCTCTTCAGCCGAGACATGTCCACCCTCGCCGATGCTTGCCAGGCCAGCAGGACCGGCAGCCTTGCGCAGCGGAATCTCCTTCAAGAAGAGCGCGGCGACAAATGCGACGATGAGCAGGGCTAACGCGATCAAGAAGACCAATTGCAAGCCAGCGGTCAGCGAGTATTTCAGCGCGGTGAAAAGCGATTCCTGCCACTGCACCGCCAGACTATGCGCCTGCGCCGCAGGCACGCCGTGCTGCGTCAGTCCCTGCGCAATGCTCTGTTGAATCTGCTGTGGCGTCGCTTGAAGCAGGTTATAGTTGGCGAAGTTTTGCTGGAACTGCGTCAACACGTTTTGCGGTGTGCCTTTCGGGAAGGCCGCTTGTACTTGCCCTGAGAACGTGCTAAGAAATCGGTTGGTCAGCAGCGCGCCAAAGACCGCCGTGCCGATGGTGCTGGCGATCTGGCGGAAGAAGGTCAGGGCCGCCGTGACGACGCCGATGCGATAGATGGGGAAAGCGTTCTGCACCACGATGGTGAAGAGCGCGATGCCAGTCCCCATGCCAATGCCCAGGATGATCATGTTGCGCACGACCTCGCCCTGGCTGGTGCTGACCTGAATGCGGGTCATCAGGTACATGCCAACCGCAGCGAAGGCCAGGCCAACCAGCGCCAGGATACGATAGCGGCCCCAGCGCGAGAGCAACTGCCCAGAGATGATGCTGGCGACGACCCAGCCCAACATCAGCGGCGTCAAGAGTGAGCCAGAGTTGGTGGCGCTGACGCCAGTGACATTCTGCAAGAAGAGCGGGATGTAAAGAATGGTGCCGAACATCGCCGCGCCGATCATCACGGTGATGATGATGGAGACGGTGAAGATACGATTGGTAAAGAGGCGCAGGTCCAGGACCGGCTCTTTTGCGCCAAAGAGTTCCCACAGGACGAAAGCCAGGATGCCCACGCCCGCCACCGAGAACAGCGCGATGATCTGCACAGAGTCCCAGGCATAGAGGCCGGGGCCAGTGCCCGCCAGCGAGAAGCCCAGCAGCAGTGCCGTGATGCCCACGACCAGCAGCACGGTGCCCAGATAGTCGATCTCGCGCGACGCGCGCGGGTTGCGGAAGACGGGCAGCGTGAAGAACAGCACAAACAGGGCGACAATCCCCAGAGGGATGTTGATATAGAAGATCCAGCGCCAGGAGAAGTTATCGGTAATCCAGCCGCCCAGCGCCGGGCCGACAATGCTTGCCAGACCGAAGACGCCGCTGAAGAGGCCCTGCCACTTGCCGCGTTCGGCTGGTGGGAAGATGTCGCCGATGATGGCAAAGGCGATAGGCATCATCGCGCCCGCGCCGACGCCTTGCAGGGCGCGGAAGATGATCAACTGAATGACGCTCTGCGATGCGCCAGAGAGCGCCGAGCCGATCAGGAACAGGCCAATGCCGCCCATGAAGAACCATTTGCGGCCCCAGATGTCGGAGAGTTTGCCATAAATAGGGACAGTGACCGTTGAGGTGAGCAGGTAGGCGGTAAATACCCAGGTGTAGTTTTGCTGCCCGCCGCCTAACTCGCCAAAGATTTTGGGCATCGCCGTGCTGACAATCGTCTGGTCGAGCGCGGCCAGCAGCATGCCCAGCAGCAGGCCACTCACGACAGCCATGAGCGCCTTGCCCTTCAGCGGCCCGGCGCTATTGGCCTGGGAGCGACGTCTGGCCCCGTTTTGCCGAGTGGCGTCCGTTTGCTCCTTCATCGTCAAAGAATCCTCAGAAGCCATGCGTGTTGCTCCCTTCAGAGCTTCAATACTTTAGATACTTAACTAATTTACCACGTTTGTGTGGAACATGTCAAGACTTTCTAAAGGGAAGCATGGCGACTGAATGCGTCTTCAGGGTTTATTGATGAGCAGGTTGGAGAAGATGCCCTCGGTCTTTGAGCCAATGACGCCAAGCTCGATATACCCGCTGCTATAGGAGTTGTCTGATGCCTGGTTGACCTGCTGGCCGTTGATGAATACGGTCAGTTGGGCGCCTGTGGCGACAATCTTCACCTCGTTTTGTTGATTCAGTCCCTGATGGATGGCGCTGGAGGTAAGCTGATCGATGACGGTCTTGGGAGAGCCATTTGAGTCATATTTGTTCACCAGATACGTGCCATCAGGGAAGAGCAGCAAGCCATAGCCCTCTAGCTCGTTATTTTGTGGCACGCGAAATCCGATAACCAGCACGGCCTGCGTCCGGTCTCCCTGCGCAATCTGACACTGCACGTCCAGCACGAAATCACCAAACGATTTGGGCAGCAGGCTCTCGTAAATAAACTGATTATCTGGCGCGACGATATGATAGCCATCCGTGCGAAACGAGCAGGTGGCCCCAGAAGTGCAGTCCCAGTCCCCCCGGTTGCTGGTGAGGGTGTCCTGATAGAGCGGCGTGGGCGTGGGTGGGTGCGGCGTTGGGGTGGCGCTGGCGGTCTTCGGGCTGGAATGGCCGAGAATCAGATAGCCGCCCAGACTCACGCCGCCCAGTATGAAGACAATCGCCAGGATCAGCGCGATCAGCTTCGCCAGGTTCCGAGGGGGGCGCGGTCCAGGGAAGACCGGACCAGGTGCCCCGCCTGGCGTGGGCGGAGACGGGAAGGTGGCGGGAGAGACCGACATAGCCGGAGCGGGCGGCGGGGCTGGCGGGAAAGACCGCCACTGCCCCGGCGGGTCACTCGGCTGGAAGACTGGCGGGGTTGCCTGGGTGGGCTGGTAGGGCAGCGGCGAGTTGGCATAGCCCAGCGAGCCGGGTGGGTCCGAAGGCAGTCCGCCTGATTGTGGAGGGAACGAGGGCAATGACGGGCGCGGATTTGGAGCATAGACCGAGAAGCCTTGCGCGCCGGGCTGGCTCTGGACGGCGTTCTCCAGGGCGGTGGCGAAGGCGCGCACGCTGCCAAAGCGCTGCTGCGGGTCTTTTTCCATGGCGGTCAGCACGACCTCTTCAATGGCGGGGGAAATCCCTGGCGCTCGCTGGCGCAAGGGCGGCGGCGGCGCCAGCACCTGCTGCGAGGCCACCTCGGTAAACGAGCCGCGAAACGGGCGGTCCCCGCTGAGCCACTCGTAGACGACGACGGCCAGACCATACTGATCGCTGGCCGGGCGCGGATGTCCGCGCAGTTGCTCCGGGGCCATATAGGCGATGGTCCCGGCCACCTCATCGCCGCTGTCAGAGCGCGAGCTTGCCACCATCGAGATGCCAAAGTCCGAGAGCAAGACGGTGTTCTCTGCGCTGAGCAGCATATTCTCCGGCTTGATGTCTCGATGCACCAGATGATGGTCGTGGGCGTACTGGAGGGCAGCGCCCACCTGTTTCACGTAGGGGAGCATCGTCGTGGGCGGGACGGGCGTGCCGAGTGGGTGCCGCTGGCGCAGCGTGCCATAGGGGGCGTATTCCATGACGAGGAAAGGAATGCCCTCCTGCACGCCGAAGTCGAGCACATGGACAATATTGGTATGGTGCAGATTAGCGATGGTGCGCGCCTCGTTGCGGAAGCGCTCCATCTCTTCGCTGGTGAGTCTGGTATCCAGGACTTTGACCGCTGCCTGGGTGCCCAGGTGAATATGCTCGCCCAGGTAGACTTTGGCAAAAGCGCCCTCGCCTAACAGGCGCGTCAGCCGATAGTTGCCAAGCTGTTCTCCTACGCGGTTCGTCATGCGTCAGCCCACCCCTTCTGAAGTGTTGCTCTCCTGATGCCGATGAGAGCATCCCTCGTGCTGCTTCAAGCATACCCTAAAGCGTCAAGAGTGTATATGAGCTACGCCACTGTTTGTTGACTGCCACGTAAATGGCGCGCGGGCTGGTGAGTCACTGCTCACCAGCCCGCGCGCCAGGCCTGCTTATTCGCCCGCCAGTTTCGCCAGCGCCTGACGGATGCGCGCCAGGGTGCGCTCGCGGCCCAGCGCCTCCATTGTCTCGAAGAGCGGCGGCGAGACGGTGCGGCCTGTGACGGCGACGCGGGCGGTCATAAAGAGTTGCCCCGGCTTGAGGCCAAGCTCGTCAGCAAGGGCGCGCATGGGCGGCTCCATCGCGGCGGCCTCCCAGTTTTCCAGCCCCTCCAGCAGCGCCAACGCGCGCTCTAAAGCGGTGCGCGCCTGCGCGCGGTCCATGCCCTTGCCGATCAGCGCGTCGGCCTGGTAGTCCAGATCATCGGTGAAGAAGAATGTGACGATTTGCGCCGCTTCGCCCAGGGTCTTCATGCGCTCCTGCTCCAGCTTCAGCACGCGCGCAACGTAGGCTTTGTCCAGCGGGCGCTTGACGCTATCCGGCAAGCCACCTTGCGCCTCTGGTCGCTCCAGGAAGGGAATGGTGCGCTCGGCCAGTTCCTCCGGGCTGAGCATGCGGATATAGACGCCATTCATCCAGAGCAGGCGCTCCGGGTCGAACATGGCGTCGGCAACGCTCAAGCGGTCCAGCGAGAACGCGTGGATCAACTGCTCGCGGCTGAGGATGTCGGTCTTGTCATCATACGACCAGCCGAGCAAGGCGAGGTAGTTGATGACCGCATCCGGCAGATAGCCCTGTTCCGCGTACTTGCTCAGCGGCTCCGCGCCGTGCCGCTTGCTCAGCTTCTTGTGGTCTTTGCCCAGGACGACGGGCAGATGCACCCAGACGGGCTGCTGCCAGCCAAAAAACTGAAAGACGAGCACATGGTAGGGCGAACTGGGCAGCCAATCGTTGGCCCCGCGCGTCACATGGGTGATGCCCATCAGGTGATCGTCCACCATCGCGCCCAGGTGATAGGTGGGCTTGCCATCGGATTTGAGCAAGTTGATGTCTTGCAGTTCGTCATTGTCAAAGATGACCTCTCCGCGCAGCTGGTAGTTCACGACCGTCTGGCCCTCCAGCGGCACGGCCAGCCGCACGACAAAGGATTCGCCTGCGGCCTCGTGCTGCGCTCGCTCTGCTGGCGTCAGAAAGCGGCAGCGGCGGTCATAGCGCGGCGACATGATGCCGCGCGCCTCCTGCTCCTTGCGCATCGTGTCCAGGCGCTCCTTGGTGCAGTAGCAGCGATAGGCGCCGCCGCGCTGGATCAACTCTTCGGCATAGTATTGATAGATCGCGCGGCGCTGCGACTGATAATACGGGCCAACGGGGCCACCAACCACCGGCCCTTCGTCGGGCATGAGGTCCAGCCAGCGCAGCCCGTCGAGCAGGGCATCAACGGCTTCGGGCACGAAGCGCTCGCGGTCCGTATCCTCGACGCGCAGCAAGAACTGGCCGCCGTGATGGCGAGCAAAGAGCCAGATAAAGATGGCGGTGCGATAGCCCCCGATGTGCAGAATGCCGGTTGGGCTGGGCGCGAAGCGCACGCGCACCGGCTTCGCGTTCTCCTGGGGTGGGAGCGTGTTGGCGGTGTTGGAAACCTCGGTCTGAGGCATAGAATGCTCCTTTATAAGCTATAGACGCATTTTGTGAACTAGCTCACACATTTGGATGTCATGCTGAGGCAGTCTGATACGTCATTAAAGAATGGTAGAGGTGCAATGCTGGGGTTGCAGGTGGGGAGGTTGCGCGCTGCTGCCCCTTACCAGGCATATCACCTTTGAGTATAGCTGATTGCCTGGGGCGATGTCAAGCAGCGCAGGCG
>JBJKSJ010000042.1:0-12735 GCA_046704085.1 Ktedonobacterales bacterium
CGCGAGCGCGACGCGCAGATAGCCGCCGAAGAGGCCGCCCAGCACGCCCATGATGAGCAAGAGCGGCGCCGGGAGCCAGAAGAAATCGGCCAGGAAAATAGTGATGCCGTCATCCTGCCCATGCGTCGCCAGCAAGGCCAGCGTATGCAGCGCCGCGCAGCCTGCGATGGCAAACACGCCAATCAGGACGAAGAATCCGGCCTGGAGCCACCTGGAGCCTTCTGGCTTCCACTCCCCCAGCGCGAAGGCGGCGGCTATCGCGGCAAAGAGGAAGGGAGAGAAGTCTACAGGAAAAGGGATGCCGCCGAGGCCACGCGAGAAGCCAGCAAATAATAACACTTCTACCGGATTTTGTGAGAGGAGAAAGGCCACCAGCGCCAGCAGGATGCCTGGCAGCAGGAGGCTTGCGCCCAGCAGAACACTCCTGCTATGCGGGAGGCGCCGATCAGCCAGGAGGCTGAGGAGCATGATCAGCGCAAATGCCGCCTGGGCCAGCAGGACATACCATATGCCGAATCCGATCCGCCCCTGCGGTCCATACCAGCCGAAATAGCTGAAGACAAAGGCCGGTACAGATGGAACGAAGACGGACAGGTCATAGGGCAGGAAGGCGATAGCGCCCAGAAGGCAGGCCAGCCCTGGTCGCCAGAGGAGTCCGCTCCAGTGAGGCGCGGGTCGCGCTGCCTGCTCTGGCGCTGCTGTGTAGTCCATCTGGGCATCCTCCCACAGAAAAGAACAACAGGACTTCTATCCGATCATACTGAATATACGCACTGTTGAGCTTTTTCCTCTCGCTCTGCCTCCTCTGCCCGAAGCGAGGGAAATCTCAGCGACTTCTCATCTTGATCTCAGCGGACACTAAGCTGAGCGGGCTATACTTCTGAGTGACGAGAAAATCTCGATAAATCAATGCAGGTAAACGCTTGTGAAAGATTGTTCTTCTGGACCGCGCCTGCAAATAGTCGAAGCAGCGCGGCGGGTCAATAGGGAAGGCTGAAAAGATATGCGACAGTTTCTCGGCAGATTTTCACGCAAGGCGCTGCTGATTGGCAGTATCGTCATCGGCGTCGTGCTGCTGACTGGCATCGGGCTGGCGGCAGCGGCGGCTCTCAGCGCCGCGCATTCCGGCGCGCCCCAGACTGCGAGCGCCCCGACGAGCAGCAGCACACCAACGGCGCAAGGCTCCGACAAAGTGAACCATCTCGTGCGCGTCGTCTCGGTCAATGGCAACACGCTGACCGTCGCCACTGGCGCGGATAAAAAGAGCCAGCAAAAGACGCTGACGACCAGCGCCAGCACGAAGATTACGAAATACGGTCAGCCCGCGCAGCTTAGCGATCTTCAACCCGACGAGTGGATCATGGTACACGGCACAGATGCCACACACATCCAGCAGATCGCCATCCTTGGCTTTGGCGCGCAGGGCGCCATTCAATCGATCAACGGCAGCACGCTCACGGTCTTGATGGCAAAGAAAGCGGGAACCGGAACTGTCAACGTCAACGTCAGCAGCAGCACCCACATTATGGAGGGCGGAGTGCAGGTCAGCCTGAGTGACCTCCAGGCCAATGAGAGCATTCTGGCCTTTGGCAACAAGAACAGCGATGGCTCGCTGAACGCAATGCTGATTCGCGTCAAGCTGGTCAGCGGACAGGTGGGAGACATCAGCGGCAACACGATCACGCTGACGCATGGCAACAAGGGCGCGCAGATCAGCGTGACAACCAGCAGCGCGACGAAATACTACGTCGGCGGCAAGCAGGTTCCAGCCTCCACGCTTCAAGTGAACGACACCATCGGCGTGGCCGGGCCGCTCGCGAACAAAACCAGCGTCACGGCGACAGCAATCTTCATTCAGGAGCCGAAGGTGGCTGGCAAGGTGACGAGCGTCAACGGGAATACCATCATGGTGCAGACGAAGAACGGCGTGACCTGGACGGTGACGGCGGACAGCAGCACGCAGTACCTGAAAGCCGGCCAGCCCGCCAGCCTCGCCGATGTGCAGCAGGGCAGCCTGGTGGAGATCGTCGGCATGAAGATAGGCGACAACGCGCTGACGGCGGTGGTCGTGCGCATTCACGCCCACAAATAGCCACCCACCCACTTGTGGCCGCGTCACCTGGGAGTAGCCATAAGTGGGTGGGTGGTCTGCGCTCAGGCGCGCTCGTAGGTGGCGATGACAGCCCCGCTGGCTAATGGCCTCGAACTGACGAGTTTGAGCTTGAGCGGCGCCGCGAACAACGGCATGCCACTGCCCAGCACGACAGGATGAATGGTCAAGCGATACTCATCGATGAGACCTTCCTTCGAGAGCGACTGCGCGAACCGCGCGCCCCCAGCCACGCCGATGTCCCGGCCCTCCTGCTGCTTGAGGCGCGCGATCTCTTCGGCGGGCGAACCGGCTGCCAGCCGGGAGTTAGCCCACTCCACCTGCTCCAGCGTTTTGGAGAACACAATCTTGTTCAGGTTGTTCATAATATCCGCCAGCGGACCCTCCCGGTTGGGCCAGGCGGCTGCCTGTTCCAGATAATTGACACGGCCCAGCAGGACCGTATCGAACTGGCTGAGCGTCTCGACAGCCGACGCCCCTAGCTCGGCATCGAAATTGGCGAAGGCCCAGTCAAGGCCACCATCCACCGTTGCCGCGTAGCCGTCCAGCGACACCTGCATTCCAAGCGTGACTTTTCTCATATTCTTTGCTCCCTCTTGCTGCTTCTACTGTTCATTTAAGAACATCTGTGCTAAGTATAGTTCAGCAAAAGGGCGTTGTCTTGTACAAAAACGACAGTTGCTCAGATCGGCTTTTCCCGCTGATTTGCGCGGGCGTTTGCCCGATGAAGTATCTCAGCGCCCTGGTCAGATGCGGCTGGTCAAAATAGCCAGCCGCGTAGATGGTATCGGGGATTGAGACGCCTTGCTGTAAGAGCAGCGTGGCATAGCGGGCGCGTTCGATTTGACGCGTGGCGCTCTGGGTGATTCCAGCCGTCTGCAAGAACCGGCGCTGGACGGAACGCAGCGACAGGTCTGGCAGGTGCCTCTGTAACGCCTCATCGATGACTGGTTCGCGGACCAGCAGACCGCTACGCGCGAGGCGCGCGACAAACGTGTCCGCATTGTCGTAGTCAGGAAATTGCCATGCCGAGCCATGCAGCCAGAAGGATTGACTCGTCGCTTCAGGCAGCGTTATTCTGCCATCGACGAGGGTGCTGGCGGGCAGATGAGGCATCACCGTACCCAGCTTAAACCGGATGCCCAGCCACTCACCTTCCGCAGGATAGTCTCCCAGGAATGTAGCTCTCGTCTCTGGCCCTCGCACTATCAAGGCGGTCGTACCCTGGAGTTTGGTTACGACCATCTCCCAGCGGCTCTCGGCAATGGAGATAAAAGAGTCAGCACCCTCACTATGACTGCGCCAGATTCGTTCGACAAAAGGCGAGTCCGATAGCCTTTCCTCATCGAAGATGATCATGCTATTGCCCCCGTATGGAGAAGTAGAAAGCTCCTCCCATCTTGTTGCTTCCAAAAGCATACAGCAAAAGCGGAACCACCTTCGGTTACAGGCGCTTGACCAGTTGTAGCTCATCGCGCGCGGCCACGCCGGCAAAGCCGGTATTCTCCTCGCCAGATTCCAGGTGATGGCGGGCGATCTCGCCGGGGAGGACGCGCTCAATCACAAAACCGTGCGCGAAATAAAAGGCCAGGGCCGGCAGGTTATCATTGGTGGTGGTCAGAATCACCTCAGCAATGTCCTGGCTGCGCAGGCGTTCTTCAAAGAGCGCCAGCAGTTGGCTGGCGACGCCCGCCCCCTGGTAGCGCGGCCAGATGCTCAGATCGATCACCAGCCCTCGTCCCTCGTGGAGCGTCCAGAGCAGCACGCCCGCCAGTTCTTCGCCGCCAGGGGTGGCGGCAAAAGCGCCAATGCCCGGCTGGGCCAGCAGATCATACGTCTGCCCGTAGGTGAGCATGTTCTCGGTTTTGCCCCAGAAGGCCAGCGCGATGGTCCGCACGGCGGGCTGATCGTCGGGCGTCAGGTCACGAATGGCAAGCTGCGGAAAGCCACCAGAGCCGCGACGCGGCGGGCGCGGCCCGACGACCTCGATCCGCGCGTGCTGCGCGCAGAGGGGCGCGCCGGTATGGGCGTCGCGGTGCGTGGCGGTCGCGCCACAGACGATGCAGCTATCGGGGTCCATGCGCCCTCCTGAAGTCCCAGGCGAACGATCAGCCTAGCCAGAAACGTTTTTCTAGCCTACCACCACTTGCAACGGGGTGACAAGGGTGATTGTAACACAAGATAGCCCATCAGGTGTTGCAGGCGGGCTGAGGCGCTGCCAGCGGAGCGGGCTGGCTGGCGAAATCAGGCGCGGTGGGCACAATAGTCGTAATCTGCTGCGTGTTCAGGGCATCCTGGGAGATAAAGACATCATACGAGCCGAGGCCATCGAAGGTACTGCTGCCATATTTGGCCTGGGCAAACCACGAGAGCCAGCCTCCTGGGCGCGTTGCGGTAAAGAAGTTATCGTCGCCCCCGTTCAAGACCACGACGGTATGCTGAGCGTTGCGCTCCAGGTTCGGGTCATCGTAGCGCCCCTCCAGGCGGGTGAGCTTATAGCCCGAATGGATTCCCAGAATATTGATCCAACTCGGCAGGCGCACAACATCAGCCTGGAGCATCCACTCATTGCCACAGACGCCGTAGGTATTTTCAGAGACTTTATTGCCCTGGTCGTCATAGAGCGTCAGATCGACCACCATATAATTGCTGACATTGCTGACCGGGGTGGCCGTGACGTGCGCAACCTTGATATTTTCGGTGAGGCCCAGATAGCTCTGGAGCAGCAAGGCCAGATAGAGCAGCGAGATAGCAACCAGCAGCAGAACGGTGCCACTGAGCGCTCGTCCAAAGAAGAAGTGTCGGTGGCGATTGCCGTCTTTGTCCTTTTTTCCGCGAGTCACTCCCAGGATCACCCAGATCAGCAGGCCCAGGCCCAGCAGGCCCACCAGCAGGGTGATGATCTGAGGAATGCCGAAATTGATCGGAAAGGTGATGTCAGCGAGAAGGGCGGGAATAGCCATGAGTCCTCCTTTTATGTACTGCGCGCGAGCATACGCTGCGCGCACCTGCCGCCAGACTGCTCTAGCAACCTTAGAGCATTTCTGAGGCCAATTTTCCTGGGAAGGATGGAAGCAGATGAGATTGTCCTGCCATTATAGCAGGGAAGGAGCAAAATGCCAGCCCCCCAAGAGGCTGGCGGTTGAAACCGCGCCTACGGGCCTCCGGCCACCAGGTCCGCCTGCGCGGACTCCCCACCAGGTACGGGCGCCCGTCTTAACCCGCGCAGGCACGGGCGCGCGAGCCGTAGGCGAGAGGGGCGGCGCCCAGCGCCGTCCAGCGCCCGTCGCCGTAGGCGGGTTTCGTGGCAGCCTCTGGCTGCCCTTAGGCGCGACTTTAGTCGCCAGCTTTTGGGGCTTGTCTTATTATGAGGATGTGATATACTTGCTTCAGATTGCGGGAGTAACTCAGTGGTAGAGTTCCTGCCTTCCAAGCAGGCTGTCGCGGGTTCAAATCCCGTCTCCCGCTCCAAGCCGCTCCGAAGCGGCTTCGTGACTAGCAGGCGTAAAATGAAGAATCGGCAAAAACACGTTCAGTCAGGCTGCCTGAAGCGACACCCTGACTGAACGTGTTTTTTCTCCAGCGGGCGCTTTACGCAATTTTACTGGCTGCTGCTTGCACTACCGCGAGCAACGCATCAAGCTCGAAGGGCTTGGGGAGGAAGGCCACGTTAAGGCGCTCGAAACTTTCTGCGATCTGGCGTGAGTGGTATTTGTTGGTGGCCGTGAACAGAATATAGGCATGTTTCGTCATAGCGGGGGATTCACGCGCCACCGCTTGTAACATGGAGAGGCCGTCCAACCCAGGCATCATCAAGTCCAGCAGCACCACCAGTCCCTCTCGATGCGTGCGCAGCCGTTCCAGGGCAGGCTTGCCGTCAGGCGCTTCATAGACGGTGTAGCCAGCGTCCCGCAACACCTCAGCGGTGACTTCTCGGATGTCCTGGTCATCTTCTACGATAAGCACCCCTTGTGTTGTCATCCCGCCCACCCTCTCTTTTTGTGTTTGCTCACCCCGTTACTCGCTATCAGGGCGCCCTTGTCTTTGTCTTGTCATGTTACCTGACCGAAGTCACGGTGATGGTAACGATGCGTTACCTGATGGTGAACACCCCTTGAAGGGCAGAAGAGAAGAAGTCGAGAGGAAGCCCAGCAGGAGCATAACACAGGCAAATGGGAAAAGATAGCCAGGCTGCGGCAAGAGAAAGATAGGCTATTCCCTCGCGGCAATCAAAGTGTTTGCATACCTGCTGTGCTATACTGAGACACAGAATAGATACCGGCTGAGGAAAGGAGACGAGGCGACAGCTATGCAATCGCGTGTGCCCAGGCAGCCGCCCAGGCGCAGCCTCTCGCGTCGCGTCTGGCTGACCATCTGGGTCGGCGTAGGCGTTGCTGCCGCGCTCTCGATCATCCTGCCGCTGGCGCTGACGCCTGGCGTGACGCCCCATTCCCCGGCCAAACAAGCCAGCCGGGCCACGCCAACGGCAACGCTGCCGCCCAGCCCATCACCCAGCGCCACGCCGACGCCCTATCCGGCGCCAGTCTGGATCACCGCCTCCGTTGCCCACATCAACGCCAGCATCATCAGCGTCGGCGTGGACGCGCACGGCGCGATGGCCGCCCCGGAAGGGGCAAACAGCGACCCGATCTGGTATAAAACCTTCTGGTGGGAATATGGGGCGATGCCGGGTCAGACCGGCAACGCGGTCATTGCCGGGCATCTGGACCGCAAAGATGGCAAGCCCGCTGTCTTCTGGTGGCTGAAACTCCTGCATGTCGGCGATTCAGTCTACGTGCGCACCGCCCAGGGCACCAGCCTGCATTTTGTTGTCACAGATGTCGAGACCTACCTCAACCCCGGCGGCGGCGCGAACGACCCGGTGTTGCAGCGCATCTTTGGCCCGGCCTCGACGGCCAACCTGAACCTGATCACCTGTACCGGCGACTGGACCGGGAAAGAATATACGAAGAAGCTGGTCGTGTATACCACGCTGGCGCCCTAGCGGCCCGAACGGGTCAATCAGGCCGTGCTGAACTTGCTGGAACGCAGGGACACTTTTTGATGAATACACCGCCGCAGCAATCGTCTGGAATAGGGAAGGAAGCCTTGAGGCACGCTCCCATCCACCCGCCTCCGCAGGACGGCGGGCGCGCCCCAACGCCTCCCAGGCGACCAGCACCCAGGGCCGCGCCCACACGCTACCAGCGCCCCGATCCGCTGAAGGAGGCGCGCCGTCTGCGCATGCTCCGCGAGATTGTCGAAACGATCACGCTGACCATCCTGATGTTTCTGGTCTTCCGCTTTGCCGTCCAGAACTATCGCGTGGATGGGCACAGCATGGAGCCAACTCTCCAGGACCAGCAGTATATCCTGGTGAATAAAGCGGCCTATCTGTTTCACCCGCCAGAGCGCGGCGACATCATCGTCTTTGCCTATCCGGTCGATCCCACGCAAGATTATATCAAGCGCATCGTGGGCATCCCCGGCGACCATGTGGTGGTAGACCAGAGTGGCTTCGTCTTTATCAACGGCGTCAAACTGCACGAAACCTATCTGACGGCGGCAGCCAATCCCTACGAGCCAACAGACCTGAAGCTGGGGCCAGGGCAGTATTTCGTGCTGGGCGATAATCGCGGCGATAGCTCCGACTCGCGCGTCTGGGGGCCGGTGCCGCGCCAGAATATTATCGGCGAGGCGTGGTTTGTCTACTGGCCCCTGGGCGCTTTCCATTTCATCCCTGATCAAAGCGCCGTCTTCGCGGGCATCTCGCCCTGAGCGGCCATCGCCCCGCCCCGCCCCACCCTTGTCGGCAAGATGCCGGCGGTACAAGGAAACAAACAGCAGAGGGAGCAGACGAATTATCGTCTGCTCCCTCTGCTGTTACCAGCATGGTCTCTGCTTACCAGCGGCCCCAGCCACCGCCCCAGGGGCGCCGCCAGCCAAAGGCGCGGCTCAAGATCAGCCCCAGGATGACGAAGGGCAGCAGGCAGAATAGAATGACGAACGCCAGCCCCGCCAGGGCGAAGGTGAACGTCAGCACCGGCTTGATCAGCAAGGCCACCAGCAGGATCATCAGCAAGATCGGCCAGAAGCCATGGCGACGACGGCGATAGTAGCCGCCGCCCGCCCAGGGCTGCCAGCCTGGCCGCCCACGCCAGCCGCCATAGCCATTGGCAAAGCCGTCGGGGTCCATATCGGGCCGATAGCCAGGGCCATATCCATAGTTGGGGCCAGCGCCGCCCTGATTGGGGTTCTCCTGATCGCCAACCGGGGTAAAAGGCGGATAGAATGGCGCCTCCGGGTCGCCCGGCTCCGGGCGCTCGCGGTTGCCCGCATTGGTCGGATCAAAGGGATTCATTATTATACCCTCCTCTTGGATGGGTGAACTATCAGCGTTTGGGTGTGCTCAAAGTAGCTCTCGTTGCAACGCTACTATTTCTACGTAACAGAAAGGGAGAAGTTGCAGCGCTGACATTCTCAGAACCGCTGAAACAGCGCGCCCGCAGTCCCTGGTCCACAAGTTGCAAAGAGCGTTTTTGCACGCCGCCCGGAAGGAAGCGCCGCTCCCTTCAGCCTGCCTGGACGTGCAGAAAGGATCAGGGGATGCGCGGAACCGGAAAGCGTCTCTTATTCGCCGTTGGGCATTGGGGATTGGGCCATGCCACCCGCGACCTGCCGCTCATTCGCGGCTTGCTGGCGCAGGGCTGCGAGGTCATCGTCGGCTGCGACGGCCCGCCCCTGGAAGTGCTGCGCCGCGAACTCCAGGGCATGTGTGAAGTCATCCGCCTGCCCGGCTCGGCCATCCCAATGGCGCGCACCCCCTTGCGCTTTTACACGCGCTATACCCTCCTCTTGCTGAGCCTCTGGCGCTCACGCGCGGCCCAGCATGCCCAGGTCGAGCAGTTGGTGCGCCAGCGGCGTCTTGATCTGGTCGTCTCGGACAACCGCTATGGCTGCTATAGCGCACACGTACCCTCCTATCTGATCGCGCATGGGATTCGCTTTATCCCGCCCTTTGGCGATTGGTGGCTCAGTCCCTCGCTGGAATACTTTAATTATCGCGCCTTTCAGCCCTTCACGCGCCTGATCGTCCCCGACTTCGCCACCGACTCGCTCAGCGGCGCGCTCAGCCACGATCTGCGCTTTGTCACACCGGATCGCCTGGCCTATATTGGCCCCCTTTCGAGCGTGCGCCGCCGCCCGCTGGCCGAAGACCTGGATTACTTTATTACTATTTCTGGCCCGGAGCCACAGCGCGGCATGCTGGAGGACCGCCTGCTGGCGCAGGTCGAGCGCCTGCCGGGGCGCAGCGTGCTAACCCTGGGCCGACCAGGCGACGGTTTTTTGGGGCGACGCGGCCAGTGCGAGGTCTACGCCTATCTGGACCGCAAGGGCCAGGAGGAGATGCTCAACCGCGCCCGGCTGGTCGTCAGCCGGTCGGGCTATACCACGCTAATGGAACTGGCCGAACTGGGCAAACACGCGCTGCTCATCCCCACGCCCGGCCAGACAGAGCAAGAATATCTGGGCTGGTATCATCAGCAGCGCGGCGCCGCGCCAATGGTCACACAGGCGGCGCTCCAGTTGGAGACTGATCTGGCGCGGGTCAACGCAGGCTTTCGTGGCTTTCATGTCCCCTGGACGACCGCGCAGAGCCTCGCCAAATTTCTCGACGTGACCCTGCCAGAGTCACGACCAGCGCCCATCCCGCAGAAGGAGCCAGAAAAAGCACCGCCTGAAATGACCTCAGCGCCTGGCTGATGCCAGCCACTGCGCCAGACGTGGCCTGTTGCACAAAGCCATCAGTGCTTGACACATCTACCTCCTTTCAGCTATTGTTAATATAGCAGGATAATCGTGATATGAGAGAGCTAGATTGCCGCTCTGAGGGGGAAGACGCCTTGCCGACCAAAGTGCTGATCGTCGATGACGACGAAGAGATTCGCGCGCTGTTGCAAGATATGCTCAAGGAGGAGGGATTCCAGGTGGACACAGCGCGCGATGGACAGGAAGCCCTGGACCTCCTCCGGCGGGAGAGCGGGTGGGTCATCTTATTAGATATTATGATGCCAAATATGGATGGTCGTGAAGTTATTCACCAGTTACAGACAAACCAGAAACTGCGCGACAAGAATAAGGTCGCGCTGATGTCTGCCGGTGGGCGGCTGGCCCAGGAACGTCTGCATCTGGCGACAGATGTTGTCGAGGCGCTGCTGCCCAAGCCATTTGATCTAGATGATGTGCTGTCAGTCGTCAGTCGGTTGTCGTCCTGAGCGGGGCTGGCGGTTAATGAATTTTGCTTTTTTCACCTGGGACAGCTTTTCGTCTTAACCCGCGTCGGCGGGTTTCGTGGCGCAGCCTCCAGGCGCGGGCGCGCGAGCGCAGCGAGAGTGCCGAGGCCCAGCCGAGGCAAGCGCCCGCCGCCGTAGGCGCGGGTTTACCCGCCAGCTTTTCAATGGCTCTGCTCCGCGCCTGGCAGCGTAGGAGCGATAGCTTCCGCCACTTTGTCGGGGCGAATCAAGGGCAGGGTAAACAAGAAAGTAGACCCTTCGCCAGCCTCGCCGCTGCTCTCCACCCAGAGCCGCCCGCCATGTCGGCTGATGATTTCGTGGCAGATGTAGAGTCCCAACCCCACGCCAGCATAATTCTGCGCCGGGCTGTTGGTGGCGCGGAACCAACGCTCGAAGAGGCGCGGCTGGTCCGCAGGTGGGATGCCAATGCCAAAGTCGCGCACGCTGACCAGCGCCTCTTCGGCCCCGACGCGGCGCGCGACCCGAACGATGATCTTGCTTTCGACTGGCGAATATTTGCGCGCATTATCCAGCAGATTCCCCAGCGCCTGCTCCAGTCTGGCGGCATCCCCCAGGATAATCATCGGCGTGCTGCTGACTTCCGCGCCTCCTTCTGCCTGCGTTGCTGCCCCGACGATCTCCAGGGCAATCCTCTGGCTCTGGCTAGCCTCCGCTACCTTGCGCACCAGGCCATGCAGATCAACCGCGTGGCGCAGCAGTTGCAGCCGCCCGGTATCGATATAGCTGACATCCATCAGCGTGTTGATCAGTTGGCCGAGGCGGTTATAGGGCGCGTCCAGTTTGGCGACCGCCTCGGCAGCGGCGGTTTGCCCTTCTTTGGTAAGTTGGCGGCGCAGCAATTGCAGCCGCCCTTTCAGGACGGTAAGCGGCGTGCGCAGGTCATGCGCGATCAGGGCGATAAACTCATCTTTCATGGCCTGCTCGCTGCGCAAAGCGGCCAGCGTGGCTGTCGTCTGGCCCTGCTGCTTGCGAACCAGCCAGCGCGCCATCTGGTCTGCGAAGAGTTGCAGCCGCGCCAGATCACCCTCGTTCAACCCAGGCGTGTGTTCGCAGCAGACCCCCAACACTCCCAGGGTCTGGGCGCCATTGACCAGCGGCGCAGCCAGCACTATGCCGACATCCAAATGCCGCCGCAAAAACGGCCATTTGCGCGCCGAGAAGGGCCGCATGAGCGCCCGCTGGCTCTGGAAGACCTCCTCCAGAGCCGCGTCGTTCACCGCTTTGGCGTCAGCAACGAAGCCCTCTTCGGATGGCAGTATCGAGGCAGCCACTTCAAGTCTGCCCGCTTCCTCGTGCCAGAGTTCAACCACGCCCACGCGCGCCCCCAGCGCGTTCATGGCATAATGAAGCATCTGGCTGACGACGGCCCGCTGGCCCGCCTCGCCCTCGCCAGCGGGCTGCTGGTAGTTGAGCAGCCCGCTGGCAAACCGGCTCAGACGTTCCAGTTCCGTGAGCATCCAGAGCCGCCGAAGCCAGATGGGCGGAGCAGCGCCAACGTAGAGGAGAATCCCGCCCAGCAGCAGAAGCAGGTGTGCAGTCCAGGTCAGGGCGACCCCGCCGCTCGTGGTAAACAGGCTCGCCAGCGAAAACGCAACGCCGCCGCCGAGCAAAGTCACTCCCGTACCCACGCATTGCAGCCGATCTCGCAGGGCGCCTGTGGCAACGGCGCTGCTATACCAGAAACGAGCGGGCAGCACCAGTATACTGATCAGGAGGATGAGGAGGAGGAAAAACGAGAACGTTGGCGGCTGCGCGGTCAGCGTCGGGTAGGGGAAGACCGCCAGGGTGGGCGGCGCGGCCAGCGCGAACGCCGCGCTGAGCAGGAGGAGCGCAACACCGAACCATCCAATCAGGTGATGCAGAGAAGTCAGCTCTGCGGTCAGCAGAAACAGCGCGTAGGCGGAGCAGAGCGCGAAGACCAGGCTCAGTCGCGCCAGCAGGGCAGCCTCCCCATCTGGCGCGTCTGGCACAGACAGGAGCAGGCTCACCTCCGCCAGCACCAGCGCGCAGGCGCCGCTGGCGAAGAAGAGCAAGCTATGAAAGCGTGACTGAATGGGTTCACGAAAAAATTGGCGCCCAGAGTAGAGCGCGAGGGCCAGGTAGGGTAGCCCCTGGACAAATATAGCAAGCTCTGTGGCTGAAAGACTCATGAGACAGTATCCTCCTCGCGTCATCTGTCTGTGCCGCTGGCAGGAGAGCGGGCAGGGAAGCGAGGAGTCCTTTCCCATCCTTGGTCGTAATGAGACTGACACCAGTGTAGCACAAGAACGGGCTTGTGTACAAAAGATAGGAGTATTGGCTACAAAAAGG
>JBJKSJ010000043.1:0-40830 GCA_046704085.1 Ktedonobacterales bacterium
ATTCTGCACGCTCTCTTTGACCTGCTGCTTGGCGCGCGCCCACTCGGCACTGCCCAGCTTGCTCAGCGCGGGCACCGCGTCCCCCATCCCGATAAACTTGGTCACGCGATCAAGCTGATCGGTTGGAATATACAGCCGATCCGTCCCGGCATACTGAATCAGCAGATACTCGCGCTCCACGCCCGTGCTGTTCAGCTTGACCAGCCCCTCGAAGCGCCCGATGCCGTGATCTTGATGCACCACAAAATCGCCAGGATGCACTTCCGCGAGGAATGTCGCCGGAGTCACCGGCTTGCGCCGCATGGCATCGCGCCGTTTCGACCAGCCAAAGACCTCCGTATCAGTGAAGACCGTCAGCGCCAGCGCGCGGCTCTGCCAGCCCTCGGCCAGCCGCCCCTGCACAATCGCCAGCGTCCCCGGCTCTGGCGCTTCCGGCAGACGCACCACTGGCGAGACATCGATAGCATCTTCGCCAAACTGCGCCTCGTCGCCAAACACCTCGCACAGCCGCCGCGCCTGTGCCGTCAACACCACCACCCGCTGCTGCTCACGCATCGCCCGCCGTGTCTCCACCACAAACGCTCGCAAGCGCCCGCCATAGGAATTCGCCGCGTGCAGATCAGGCGTCAGCACCCGCGCTTCATCCCGCGCCCGATGTCCGTTGCCGGCCAGAATGGTCGCATCGAGCGCTGTGCCCTCGTCTTCCAGAAAACTGGCAAAGCGCAGATGCCTCCGCGCCTCAAGCTGGGGACGCAGTTCGCCCCAGCTTACAAACGCCGGGCGCAGCCCCGGCGGATTCTCGCCCTCGCGCTCCAGCGACGCGCGCACCTCTTCAGCCTGCCCGGCCAGACGCAGCGCCGCCTCCTCCAGACGATCAGGCATATCCAGCGCCAGCACGCCATCCGGCGGCAGATAAGTAACTATCGTGGCCGGACGATGCAGGTAGGGCAGATAATAAACCAGATCATCAAACGACTCCTGAGCGCGCAGCGCATCCAGATCGCGCGTCCAGCGGTCTGCGGCATCCGCGTGCAGTGACTCTGTCGGCAGTTTTTCCAATTCCGCCGCCGCCTCTGGCCCACGCCGGGGCAGCGCCTCCCTGGACGGCGCAAGCAGCACTGAGTCGATGGGATTCAGCGAGCGCTGCGTCTCTGGATCAAACGTGCGGATCGAATCAATCTCATCGCCAAAGAACTCGATTCGCACGGGCCGAACCAGCGTCGGCGGAAAGATGTCCACAATCCCACCGCGATGCGTCATCTGCCCCGGCTCCTCCACCTCCGCCACCGGCTCATAGCCCAGGTGATAGCATTGCTCCAGCAGCAGTTCAAGGTCCATCTCCTCGCCCACCCGTAGCTCCACCAGCATCCCGCGCAGCTCCTCTGGCGGAATGATCGGCTGTGTCAGCGCCCGCACCGACGAGACAATCACCAGCGCCGGGCTGGCGGCTAGTTCAGCCTTCCCGGCGTGCGCCAGCCGCGCCAGCGTCCCCATGCGCAATTGCATCGTCTCCGCGTTCTCGATCATCCGCTCATAGGGCAAGGCATCGCGATCAGGGAAAAACAGCACCTGCTCTGAGCGGCCCGTCAGCGCCCGCAGCGTCTCGGCCACTTCTCGCGCCCGGCTTTCATCCTGCGTCAGCACCAGCAGCGGGCGACCCAGCGCCATGCCCAGCGCCGCCAACAGATACGGTTTGCCCGCCTCGCTCACCCCATGTAGCTCAGGAGGCGCTTCGCCATGTTGCAACTGCTCGACCAGACGGCGAAACTCTGGCCGCTCTATCATCAATGGGAGTAAACCCTCTAAGGACATGCGCGATCTCCATGACTGAGAACTAAACCAACGTTATGAATACCTATGCTTGCTCAGATACACTGGCGCCATTAAACCGATTCATCGCCTCCAGCAACCCCTCGCGCAGAAAACAACGCACCGCCTCTGCGGCCAAGCGCTCTGCCGCTTCCAGTGTCTCTTGTTCCTTGCCACGCGGCCTCTGAAGCACATAGCCTGCCGTCTGCATCGGATTCACGGCTGGCCGACCAATCCCCAGCTTCAGGCGCGGAAACTCCGTTGAGCCAAGCGCCTGGATGACCGACTCCAGCCCATGATGCCCGCCTGAACTGCCGCGCGGGCGCAGCCGCATTTTTGCAAAAGGAAGATCAAGATCATCGCAGATCACCAGCAGGTCGGCCAGATCAACCTTGTACCAGCGTGCCAATTCAGCCACCGCTGGTCCACTGGCGTTCATAAAGTTCTGCGGCTTTGCCAGAACCACTTTCTCACCGTTGACCATCCCGTCCGCCAACAGCGTCTTGCCATGCTTCCCGCTCCACGTCCAGCCCTCTGCCTCTGCCACCAGATCAACGACATGGAAGCCGACGTTATGGCGCGTTTTCTCGTACTCTCTGCCTGGATTGCCCAGACCCACAATCAACTTCACCGACGTTGTTCCACCTTAGCGCATTTTCGGCGCAGCAAAAGCGCCGCCTCCCACAGATAGAGGGGGCGGTGCGTCGGCGCGCTGGCCCTCGCAAGCGCGCCTTTATGTTCTTTCCTTCTGTATTATACCACGCCCAGGCCACTCCAGCCCACCCTTCTCATGGGCTAGCTATCGCCCAACAGCAGTGCTATAATCGGGTTAACATTAAGATCGAGCAGCGCCACGCGCGCTAGAGAAAGCTTCTCTCTTCCAGGTAGCAATACTCAACCATGCAAATAGCAGACTCCCACGAAGCCGATACCGGGCAACGTGACACCGAACAACTGAAATCGGCCCTCGAAAGCCTGCTCTTTGTCGCCGGGCGACCATTGGAGCGCGCCGAGTTGCGCCGCCTCCTCGCGGTCAGCGACTCGCAGCTTGATGCTGCGCTGACCGCCCTGGCTGCCGAATGTGAAAAGCGCGGCGTGCGCGTGCAGCGACAAGGCGAGCAAGTGCAATTCGTCTCTGCCCCCGAAAACGCTCGCTATATTGCTGTGCTGCTCGGTCTGCCCACCCAGGCCAAACTCACGACGGCAGCGTTGGAAACCCTGGCGGTGATTGCCTATCGCCAGCCGATTACCCGCAGCCAGCTCGAAACCATTCGCGGCGTCAACAGCGACCGGGCGCTCGCCAGCCTCATCGCCCATAGCCTCGTCAACGAAGTAGGCCGCGCTGCCACCGTCGGACATCCCGCGCTCTTCGCCACCACGCCAGAGTTCCTTCAGCAGTTCGGCCTTGCCAGCCTCGACAACCTGCCCAGGCTCAATGTCTCCCTGGAATCGCTTCAGGATTTGGACACTCCCACCAACGGCCATGCCCATAGCCTGGCACATGCTAATGGGCATGGCAACGGCGCCGCTGGCGCTTCGGGCACAGCCGAGACTGAGCAGCTTACCCTCCCAGACCCCAATCAGGAGGATGAGGGAGGGTCTGCTTGAAACTTGGTCGCCATATCCCCACAGGCTCCCGGCCACTTCAGGCAGCAGAGATTGCCCAGGCGCTTGGCTGTGAAACCATCCAGATTTTTGTCAATAACCCAACCTCCTGGCGGCAGCCGCACGAGACGCCTCCATCTCCAGGCAAGCCAGACCCCGCGATAGCATTTGCCATCGCCACTGCCGAGCGTGGCCTCGCGCCTGTCGTCGTCCATGCACCCTATCTCATCAATCTGGCTTCACCCGACGATCTGATTTTTGACAAATCTGTTATACTGCTGGGCGGGACCATCCAGCGCGCCAGACGTTTTGGCGCGCAGCATGTGGTCTTTCACATCGGCAGCCATCGTGGCGCAGGACTCGAAGCCGGTATCACCCGCATCGCAGCGGGCCTCCGGCAAATCCTGCCATCCTTGCCCGATGGAATCACCGTTCTTCTAGAAAACGATGTCGGCGCGGGCGCCGAAGTTGGCTACCGGATTGAGAACCTGGCCGCTGTGCTGACCTTACTGCCAGAATACACAGAGCGGCTGGGCATCTGCCTCGATACCGCCCACCTCTGGGGGGCTGGCTACGATCTTGGCAAGGTTGAGGAGGTAGAACAAATCATTGCGAATGTTGATCGCCTGGTCGGCCTGCGCCGCCTGCCGGTCATCCACCTGAACGACACCACGACCGCGCTGGGAGGACACCGCGATCTCCACGCCCGCATCGGTGAGGGCATCATCCCAGAGGTCGGCTGGCGTGCCTTGCTCACGCATCCAGCCCTGCAAGACACCGCCATGATTCTGGAGACGCCAATTCAACCACTCGAAAGTGATCACCAACGCCCCGACTGGGCGCATGATAAAGCCTATCTTGCCCGTGTACGTGCGCTGGGCGCGGCAGAGGAATGGCCGCCCCAGATCGTCTCACCTACACGCGAGCTTTGATCTCTGGTCAAAGCCAGAGATGCACATTGAAGGAGTAGATCACCATGCAAAAAGTACGCGCGCAAGGCAAACACGCCCAGAACCGCAAGCCCAACATCTGGGTCGCGCGGGCCAATGGCGACCGCAGCTACGGCGCCATCTTTGAAGAGGATGCCAGGACCGGCTATTTTTATCTCTGCGCCCTGAACCCGAAAGAAATCCTCTCTCACGTCGAAATCTATCAAGTTGCCGACCTGCCCTACCCCATGCGCGAGGAGTTTATCCAGATTTATTGGGCCGAACACGGACAGCGCGCCGCCCTCTGCATTCGCGGCTGGCCCTTGGCCGTCTTTGATATTCCCACTCGCAAGGGATGGCTCCTGCCTGAACTCCCCGAAGATGCCAGTGACAAAGTACGCGAAGCAGCCCTCATGGATGCGCTAGTTGTTGAATAAGTCGGACTCTGGGGATTCTAGGGATTCTTGCCTGCGGAGCCGCTCCGGGCCTCGCTTCACAGCATGGGCAAGAATCCCGCCCTGCGCTGAGGGTGAGATTCTTGCCCATGCTGCTCGCCAGCAAAGCCATTAGAGCATCAGTCAAAACGTCGTGTGATCGTCTCAGCCCACGCAGATGGGCTTCGTGGCGCAGCCTCCAGCGCGGATTTATCCGCCAGCATTCTAGCCTCGCAGCGACAGCACAGGCCGGAGGAACTTTCTCGCGTTGCTAAGCGCCGTCGATTCAAGGTACGTCTCGAAAGCCGCCTGCTGAATGCCAGTGCTGAGCGTGGGGTAGGCGTGAATCGTACCTAGAATAGCTTGCAGCCCCAGATGGTGCCGCATCGCCAGGGCTAGCTCACCCAGCAACTCACCAGCCCGGCCACCCACAATATGCGCCCCCAGAATCTTGTCGCCTTTCTGAGCCAGAATCAGCTTGATAAAACCCTCAAGCTCCCCCTCAGTCTGAGCGCGATCAATCTTATGCCAGGGGAAGCGAATCACCTTGATCTGCTTCTCCCGCTGCATCGCCTCTTCCTCAGTCAGCCCTATACGCGCGGCCTCCGGATCGGTAAAAGTCACCCAGGGCACCACCCGATAGTCCACCTTCTTGCGCCCAATCGGCGCCAGCGCATTGCGCACCGCTACGCCCGCGTGATAAGCCGCCACATGGGTAAAGAGATAGCCGCCAATCACGTCTCCGATAGCATAAATATTCGAGGCCGTCGTTTGCAGATACTCGTCTGTTTTGATACCCTTCTGCTCATAGGCCACCCCTGCCGCCTCCAGGTTCAGCCCCTCCACATTGGGTGAGCGCCCCAACGCGAGGAAAATCTCATCCGCCTCCACCTTCAGCGTCTTCTCGCCCCGCTTTGCCTGCACCACTTTTTTCTCACCACTGCGACTCACCCCCTCCATCCGCACGCCGACCTCAACCCTGACCCCATCACTCGTCAGCGCCCTGGCAATCACCTCTGAGACCTCTGGCTCCTCCTTTGGCAAGAGCCGATCTGGACCCTGAATAACCGTCACCTGGCAGCCTAACCGCGCGAACGCCTGAGCCATCTCCACCCCAACTGGCCCGCCCCCAACAATCACCAGCGAAGGCGGCAGATGCTGAAGATGAAACACATCTTCGTTGGTGAGACACCCCACCTCTTTTAGCCCTGGTGTCGGCGGTATCTGTGGGCGCGACCCGGTAGCGATAATAAAGCTCCTGCTCCGCAGCGCTTCGCCATTCAGGTCCAATTCCTGCCTAGAGCGGAAAGCAGCATGCCCAAAACGAACACTCACCCCCTCTACATACCCCTCCTCCCCCTCGGCGACGCGCTCAATCACCTGCTGAATATGCGCTGAAACACGCCCCATATCAACCTTCAGATCAGCAGGCAGCAGCCCCAGGTCCATCGACGACTGTGCCAGCGAGACAACCTTGGCAACATGAATGAGCGCCTTGCTTGGCACGCACCCATAATACAGACAATCGCCTCCCAGACGTTCCTTATCAATCAAGGCCGTGCGAGCGCCCAATGCCGCCGCCAGGCGCGCCGCCGTCAGCCCACCTGACCCTGCGCCAATAACCGTCACATCATAGTCATAGCGCGCCATGACTCCTCCGAACTGAAATGAAAAGCGCCACTCGCTGCTCGGTCAGGGGTGGCGCTTATTGCTCAGATTCTATGAAGCTACCTGATCTCCTATAGAACCTGTCCACGATAGTTGTGGTGCTATGCACCCTGGATGTTAGTGGCCGCCCCCGGTTTCGGAGGCCCATTCTCCCCTTTCCAACTTTTCGCGCGCTTGCTCAATCCTTTGCCCAACACGATGGTAATGAAGAAGAGGATACCACCAAAGACCAGAATGCTCACCAGACTAATCAGGCGATCTAGCAGGATCGTAGCCCCAGCCATATTTTGCGCTGCCGCTGTATGCGGCGTGAAGAGCAAAATCATAGCAAACATGCCCGCTTCCACAAAGCCCACGCCCCCACTGGTCAACGGCACCGTCGTGAGCAACGACTCCCCAAGCGCAATAAAAAGCGCGGCGGCAAATACATGGAGCAGGTCGCCGCCCAGCAAGCCAGTCGCCAGCGCGACCATCATAAAGCGCATTGATTCCAACGACCAGACTGCGAGCGTCAACGGCGCCAGCAGGTGCAGTCGCTTAAACGAACCAAGCGTCCCCTCTTGAAAGTGAACATAGTGCTGACGAAAACGATTTGGCACCAGCTTGCCAAGCTTATCTCGATAGATACGCAATAATACCAATCCAACCATCAAGCCAACCACAAGCACAAGACAAACCTTTAAGGCCAATTCAAGTTCTGAGGGTAACTGCCCATGTAAGCTAAACAATAAGGCCGAAATAAACAGCAGCAACAACGCAATCAGATCGAGGATGCGCTCCGCCAGCACCGTACCAAATGAGCGCGTCGTCGAAACATCGGCCTCCTGATGCAAAAGATAGGCGCGATACACATCTCCTAGCTTTGCCGGCACAATCACATTGGCAAACCAGGAGAGATAGAGAATCTCCATCAGGTGGAAGAAGCCGGGCAGGCGGACTCCTTGCTCTTTACGATAGCCCACATTCTCTAGCAGGAG
Source organism: Ktedonobacterales bacterium (assembly GCA_046704085.1). GTDB lineage: Bacteria > Chloroflexota > Ktedonobacteria > Ktedonobacterales > DATBGS01 > DATBHW01. The sequence continues at coordinate 7,423 of JBJKSJ010000043.1, forward strand.
CTTCCAGCGAAGGGTACGCACCGGAAAGGTGCAGTAATAGATCAAAAAGCTAGCCAGAAAGAGCCAGAGATTGGCTTGCCCCAGCGCAAAAGCAATACTTTTGGGATTCAACTCCAGACTTAAGTGTTGCCCCACCAGCACAAAAACAACGACCACCACCACCAATGGCACAATCGTCCGCCAGCTTAATAGCTTCTTTCCAATCGACAGGCGCTCTGGGTACAACTCAGGCTCATCCTCATCGACCTCAACAGATAGAGATGGGTCGTCTAAAGAGGTGGCTTCGTGCCTATCCTCCCCAGCAGAGACCCTCTCAAGAGGCCCAGAGTCATGCCTGTCCGATTCTTTAAGAGTGCGCAAAATGGAATACCCTCCGCTCTATCAGACCAGCCTGGAATAGAAGCGACCCCTCAATGAAGCGATGATCGCTCCTGCATATCCTATGCCCAGCGCCCAAAAGTACTAGCCCGCACAGCTATCACCCTACGGGCATTTTGACTTCTATCGCCCGCCGGGCACGCTCTTGCTCAAACCAGGCTATCGTCCTTCGCATCCCATCCTCCAGGTCCACCGTTGGTCTCCAGCCCAGCTTTCCCCTGGCTTTGCTAATATCAGGTCGGCGGCGCTCTGGGTCATCCTGGCGCTTCGGTTCAAAAGTCAGTTCCGAGGATGAGCCACACAAACGAATGATGAGTTCAGCATATTCACGGACAGTATGCTCTTCAGGGTTGCCCAGATTATAGATCTCACCAGCGGTTTCCGGCTTAAACAGAGCGCGCATCAAGCCATCCACCAGATCAGTAACATAACATAAACTGCGAGTCTGCGAACCATCCCCATGCACCGTCAGCGGACGACCATCGAGCGCCTGCGTAATAAAATTAGGAATAATACGCCCATCGTCCATCTGGCTATGAGGACCATAGGTATTGAAGATGCGCACGATCCGCGCATCCACTCCATATTGCCGGTAAAACTCCATCGTGATTGTCTCACCCAGGCGCTTGCTCTCATCATAGCAGGCGCGTGGCCCTACCGGGTTCACATTGCCAAAATAGTCTTCCCGCTGTGGATGGATCAAGGGATCACCATAGGCTTCGGAGGTTGAGGAAATTAAGAACTTCGCTCCAATTTCGCGCACGCGCTGAAGCAATCGATAGGTTCCCAGACTATTCGCCAGAATCGTCTCGAAGGGATGTTCCATGTAGCCCACCGGGCTGGCCGGGCTGGCTAAATGGAAGACTACATCAGCCTCAAAGTCCAGTGGCTCCGTCACATCCTGCTGGAGAAAGCTGAAGCGCGGATTTTCCAGGAGCGCCTCGATGTTGCGAAGCGACCCCGTGAGCAGGTTATCGGCACAGAGAACTGCATAGCCTTCATCCAACAGACGAGCGCAAAGATGCGAACCGATAAACCCAGCCCCACCTGATACAAATACATTCACAAAGATGCCTCCAGGGTTAAGAAATCTTCCAGCTTTCGGCCTTCTGGCCGAGCCGCTCTCTCCGCGAGATTGTAGCCCCTCACAGGAGAATTGGCAAGTTTTGCTGGTGACAGTCCTGTTGAGAAACCAGACAGATGGGTGAAGATATGCCCAGCCTCTGAAGCATCATCGAGTTCAGAAGCCCCATTCCATCAAATGACCCCATCAAGACATAACCCATCGAAGGTAAGAAAGCGGGGATGAGCAAGACTCATAGCCACCATGTCGAGAATCAGACAGGAGCTTACAAGCCGGAGGCAGCAGGAAAGTTGTTATTGTTACTCTAGATATCGCTGATCACCCCCAGGAGGGGAGGCAAACAGAGCAGCAAAATCTCCATCAAATCGCTTCAAGAAGAAGTGCATTTCGATCACATCATCTATCGTCACCGGGTTCTCTGGCAGCACATCTGCATTTCCCAACGGCGCCTCATCGGCCAGAACGGCCTCGGTGAGTGCGCCCTCGCCCAGCGCCTCGGCTTCCAAAATCGCCTTACGCCGCTCGCTGCGAGAACTGCCAGGGAACGATACCACAAATATGCCTTTGCGCCCACAGGAAGCGCAACGCACCATCACCATCCAGACCTCGCTGCGCCGCGCCAGCACGGTCACATTCTCCTCCTCATAGGGACAATGGCAATGGCTACACTGCTGAGTCGTAAATAACCGCCGGATCAGCCGTTCTTGCGCGTGCATCAGTCAGCCTCGCTTCTTTATCACATCCAAAGGAGTAGGCCGGTCAGTCAGACTTCCCAAACTCATCCAGCACATCCAGGCTATTGATAAAGTCGCGGTAGACATCCAGGTTGTCCTTCTCCTGCTTCTGCTGCTCCTGTTGTTCTTCAGCATTCTCCAGCGTAACTCCCGCGCGCTCTAGCACCGACTCCGCTACATAGATGGGCACCTTCGCTCGCACCGCCAGGGCAATCGCATCGCTGGGCCGCGAATCAACCTCCACATGCCGCCCTTCGGCGTCAATCACCAGGCGAGCATAGAAAATATCATCAACGAGATCAGAAATCACGATATTGGTCATCGTACCGCCAAGTTCGGTAATGACCGACTTCAGCAGATCATGAGTGAGCGGGCGCGGCGCTGTGGTTCCTTGAAGCTCCATAGCAATCGCATATGCCTCAGCGTTAGCAATCCAGATAAACAGGTAGCGGTCCACTTTCATATCTTTCAAGATCACCACTCGCTGCCCTGTCGCCAGATTAATGCGCACGCTCTCGACAGTCATCTCCACCATGATAGTGCTTCCCTCCTTTGGTCGGGAATGCGTTCGGCCAGTTCGTCCTAATTGTACACCCAAGCTCACCCTCGGCGCAAATCGCCACATCCTCTTGACATACCCCCCTGGGGTATGGTATAATGAAAACAAATACTGATGGCATGGGACTTCCCGCCAGATGAGCATTGGGATTTCGCCTCTCATAGCTGAAATCTCCACAGGAGAAATAGATGGCAACCACGTATGATGTGATTATTATTGGCTCTGGACCGGCTGGCTATACTGCCGCACTCTATTCCGCTCGCGCCAATCTCTCGGTCCTCATGTTTCGCGGTCTGGAGTCCGGCGGACAGCTCATGCTGACCAGCGATGTCGAGAACTATCCCGGCTTTGAAGAAGGCATCCTTGGCCCAGACCTGATGGAGCATATGGAAAAGCAGGCCCGCCGCTTTGGCGCCGAGATGCGCGATGAGGATGTCATCCGCCTCGATACGTCCGCGCGCCCTTTCAAGGTCTATCCCGATGGGAGCGACGAGCCAGCTCTTGGCCGCGCCATCATCATCAGTACGGGAGCCAGCGCGCGCTGGCTGGGGCTGGACAGCGAGAACCGCCTGCGTGGCCGAGGCGTCAGCGCCTGCGCAACCTGCGACGGTTTCTTCTTCAAAGGCAAAGACCTGGCAGTCATCGGCGGCGGCGACACCGCGCTGGAAGAGGCACTGTTCCTGACCAAATATGCGACCCATGTCACGCTCATCCATCGCCGCGACAGCTTGCGCGGCAGCAAGATCATGCAGGAGCGCGCTTTGAAGCATCCCAAGATCAGCTTCATCTGGGATAGTGCTGTTGAGGAAGTAGAAGGACATGAAGCGGTGACGGGGCTGCGGCTGCGCAACCTGAAAACTGGCACTGAAAGCACCCTGGCGATACAGGGCGTCTTTATTGCCATTGGGCACACACCAAACACCGACCTCTTCAAAGGGCAGATCGACATGGACGCGCAAGGTTACATTATCCCGCGTGACCAGACGATGACCAACGTGCCTGGCGTCTTTGCGGCTGGTGATGTCACCGATCACCGTTACCGCCAGGCAGTCACGGCGGCTGGTGATGGCTGTCGCGCAGCCATCGATGCTGAGCGATGGCTGGAGACGCAGGGCGAGGTCGATAAAGAGCGCGTCGCTGACCCCGGCGTCTGGGGCGAGCCAGCAAGCCTGCCACGCGAAACAACGCCTTCGGCGAATTAACCTGTCCGCCTGCTATGCAGTCTCCTGCTTCCAAAGGCGTCCATCCTCTTTACCAGAAACTCCTGGTAAAGAGGATGGACGCCATCTTCTTTTTTTGTCGCTCTGCTGCCCTTTATCGTTCAGCCATCTCCAGGCAGATTTGCTCAATCTGCTGCGCCGTGCGTTCCCAGGTAAATGGCCGTGCCTGCACCCTTCCTGCGCTCCCCAACAACCGGCATAACTCGTCTGAGGCGATCAGGCGCCGCGTAGCTTGCTGAAACTCTTCCTCCGAGTTCACCAAAAATCCTGTCTTGCCCGCGATAACTGTTTCCACCAACCCACCCTCATTGGAAACAACCACCGGCTTCGCCGCGCCCATTGCCTCCAGGGGAACAATCCCTAGCTCCTCCTCAAACGGCAGATAGACCACAAAACGGCACTGCTGATAGGCCGCAGCAACCCCTGCGCCTGCTATCGGACCGAGAAAGTGTACCTGCTTGTCAGCCTGCTCTTTGAGATGCTGCACATAGAGCGGATCGCCTCCGCCGATCACCTGCAATGGGTAATCAATCGCCGCCCACCACTTGAGCAAGCGCTCCAGCCCCTTCTCCGGCGCAAGTCTGCCGATATACAGCGCGTGGTCGCCAACCCCTTCAGCCAAATCAAACAGCGCCGGGTCAATTCCGCAATAGACCTGATCGGTCACAGCCTGGTGATACAGGCGTTGAAACTTCTCCGCCGTAAACGCGCTATTGGCAATAACGCGCCGGTCGCGCCTGATCGTGCGTCGATCAAGCACCCTGCGCGCGATCAGATCGGGCCTTTGGCCCCCCTCCAGATAGCGGCTGCGCAGTGAATGGACATAATAAGCTACGTTGGCATTGCGCAAAGCCAGCAGGTTCGCGCCAAACGTATGCGCCAGGATTGCATCGGCAGATACCTGCAAGCGCGCCCACTGCAATGCGTCTATCTTCACGAGAGGAAACTGAGCAAGATCAGGATACGTCATCTCTGGGGAAAACCTGCTGGTATAAAGAGTGATCTCATGTCTGGCTGCAAGTCGCCGACTCACTTCCAGCACAAAACGCTCGCCCCCTCCAAATGTTGTGAGGTGCGAGTGCGCCATAGCAATCCGCACAATCCAGCTCCTTTAGTCCTCTGAGCAAGGTATCAGGTTCTAGCCAGCCAGAGATGCTCTGGTCACAGGTCATCAAAAGTGTGCCCACAGAAGGATCAACGATTCCTCGCGCTAGAAATTGCTGCCAGGACCGACGCATGGTATCATATTCCTAAGCGCAACGACCTCTCACGCATCATACAGCTTGATGACCGCTGGTCAATAACCTTCGCGGCTGCTGGTATGACCACTGGCACAGAAAAGCGAGGCGCTCCTTACTAACCGCCGGTCAGCAATCCTATCGGCTTTCTATAAACGCAGCCGCACCACATCTAGCGATCCATTTGAACATTCAGGCAGCTTCGTTCAGAGAAGGAGGCAAAATGATGACAATGGATGCACGGGCAAAGACCGCCCTGATAGACGAGCTAAGCTCCATTGCAGGCGCGAGCCACGTTCTCTCCTCAGACTACGACCTGATGCTGTACGAGTACGACGCCTCCATTGACCGCTCCCGGCCTGATGTCGTCGTCTTCCCCGCTAGCACCGCCGAGGTGAGCGCCATTGTCAAGCTGGCGAACCAGCACAACGTCCCATTCGTGGCGCGCGGCGCTGGTACAGGGCTTTCCGGCGGCGCGATTCCACTGCAAGGAGGCATTGTCATTGCCTTTCAGCGTATGAACCGCATCCTGGAAATAGACTATACGAATCTGCGCGCCGTTGTCCAGCCTGGCGTCGTCAACCTGCATCTCAGCAACGCCATGACCCCCAACGGCTTCTACTACGTGCCCGACCCCTCCAGCCAGAAATCCTGCACCATTGGCGGCAACGTCGGCGAAAACTCCGGCGGACCACATACCCTCATCTACGGCGTCACCACCAACCACGTCCTGGGCCTCGAAGTCGTGCTGCCCGACGGCGAGATCATCGAAGTCGGCAGCCCAACGCTAGATACGCCCGGCTATGATCTGACCGGCCTGCTGGTTGGCTCCGAGGGCACGCTGGGTATCGTCACCAGCATCACCGTGCGCATTGTCCACCAGTGCGAGGCCGTCAAGACCCTGGTAGGTATCTTCAATACCGTTGACGATGCCACCAACACCGTCTCCGGCATCGTCGAAGCCGGAATCATTCCTGCCGCGCTGGAGATGATGGATCAGATCATCTTGCAAGCCGTCGAAGATTACATCCACGCGGGCTATCCGCTGGACGCCGCCGCCGTTCTCCTCATCGAAGTCGAGGGTCTGCGCGATACAGTAGATGAGCAGGTAAGTCAGGTTGTCGCCGTCTGCGAGACCAATCATGCCCGCGCCGTCCGCATCGCCCAGGATGAGCCAGAGCGCCAGTTGCTCTGGCGAGGCCGCAAAGAAGCCTTTGGCGCTGTCGGTCGTGTCTCCCACGAGTTCTACGTCCAGGATGGCGTTGTGCCGCGCACCAAACTACCCTATGTCCTTGATCGCGTGAACGCCATCTGCGCCAGTTATGGCTTGCGCGTCGGCAACGTCTTCCACGCGGGCGACGGCAATCTGCACCCGCTGATCCTCTTTGATTCTCAGATTCCCGGCCAGGTAGAGCAAGTGCGCCAGGCGGGCTTCGAAATCCTGAAGGTCTGCGCCGACGCAGGCGGTTCGATTACCGGCGAACACGGCGTCGGCTTGGAAAAGAGTGACGCCATGCCCCTCATCTTCAGCGACGCTGATCTCTCGGTGATGACGCGCGTACGCGAAGCCTTCAATCCAGACAACCTGTGCAATCCCGGCAAAATCTTCCCGACCCCTGGGCGCTGCGCCGATATGCAGATGATCATCGGCCAACAGCACAGCCCTGCCTATGCCCAGGCCGAGGCTGACGGAGCGTGGCACTAAACCAGAGGGTAGACGATATGACCAATCTGACCCTGCTCACCGATCAACTGCATACGATTGCCCCTCAGACAGAACTCCTGACCAATTCAGGTGATCTGGCACGCTTTACGGTGGATGGGTTCGCCCCCCAACTCGCTGTCTTGCCAGCGACCATTGAGGATGTCGCGGCCATTATGAACTTCGCCAGCGAGCGCCATCTGGCTGTGCTTCCCGTTGGCAGCGGCAGCGACCTTGGCCTCGGCCAACCGCCGGAGCGTTATGACCTTGCGCTCTGCACCGCTCGCCTGAATACACTGCTAGAGCATGAGGCGGCTGATCTCACCTGTAGTGTCCAGGCTGGAATGCCGCTGGCCGATCTGCAACAGCGCCTGGCATCCAAAGGCCAATTCCTGGCGCTGGACCCACCCAACAGCGAGCGCGCCACAATTGGCGGCATCCTGGCTGCTAACGCCAGCGGCCCGCAACGCCTGCGCTACGGCTCTGCCCGCGATCTAGTCATCGGCCTGCGCGTCGTGCTGGGCGATGGGACCATTGCGCGCAGCGGCGGCAAAGTGGTCAAGAACGTCGCTGGCTATGACCTTAACAAGCTCTACATCGGCTCGCGGGGCACGTTAGGCGTCATCGTCGAGGCGAACTTCAAGCTGATTCCCCGTCCAGAGCATGAGGAAACGCTGCTGGTCGCCTTTGAACATCCATCTGCCGCTATGGAAACAGTCAGCGATCTGCTCAGTTCGGTCGTCACGCCGACAGCAATTGAACTGCTCGACCCAGCCGCGCAAGGCGCCCTGCCAGAGCAGGCGATCCAGGCCCTGCCAGGGCCAGCTTTCCTGCTGGCAATCTCCTTCTCTGGTGGCGCCCAGGCTGTTTCCCGCCAGCTTGCCGATACGCGCGCCATAGCCACGCGCCACAGCGGTAGCCCACGCGGACTGCTGGAAGGCGAGGCGCATGAACACTTCTGGGCAGCGGTGCGCGCTCAGCAGACCGGCCCGGTCGTATGCAAGGTTTCGCTGCTCATCAATGACATTGTCCCCTTCCTATCCCATGCACAGGCAATCTGCCAGGAACAGCAGCTTGAACCCGGCGCCATCGCCCATGCAGGCAGCGGCGTGATCTATCTTCAGCTTCGCCCATCGGACGCCACTGAACACCTGGCAATCGCCATCGGCCAGCTACGCGCACTCGCCGAGCGCAATAGGGGCAGGCTGGTTATCACCCACGCTCCAATGGCGCTCAAGGCGCAGGTCAACGTCTGGGGCGACCCCCGCCCCGACTCGCGCCTGATGGCAACCCTAAAACAGAAGTTTGACCCCAATAACACCCTCGTCAAAGGCCGTTTTGTCGGAGGACTCTAGCCTCCCTGGTCGAGCGCAACGCACGGAAAAGCCTTAAATGGAGAGAGCGACACCCTGAAACGGAGAGTACGCCGATGAGCATCCAGCCGCAGGAAATCAGACCGATGACAGAAATGATGGGGGGGCCACTGCGCCGGGGCACACACACCTACGACTTGATCCGCCAGTGCATCCACTGTGGTTTCTGCCTGCCCACCTGCCCCACCTATGCCGTGCTGGGCGTCGAGATGGATTCTCCGCGCGGGCGCATCTATCAGATGCAGGCCGTCGCCGATGGACGCCTGAGCATCGGCCCAGACTTTATTGAGCATATGTACTGTTGCCTGGGCTGTCGCGCCTGTGAGACCGCCTGCCCTTCCGGCGTCCAGTTCGGCAAACTCATCGAAAGCGCCCGCGAAGAGATCGAGATGCTGGCCCCCCAACAGCACAGCCCGACCGAACGTTTCTTGCGCCGCGCCATCTTTGGCTCCATCCTGCCCTCGCGTCGGCTTACCTCGCTCGCCTTCACCGGCCTCAAGCTCTACCAGCGCAGCGGCGCCCAGAGCCTCGTGCAAAAGCTCAATCTGCTCAATTACGTGCCTGGCCCGCTCGCGGGCAAACTCCAGGAGCCAGAAGCACTGCTCCCCCGCATCGAGGGGCCGCTCTTGCCCGGCGCGCTCCCCGTGATCATCCCCGCTCTGGGCACCCGGCGCTATCGCGTTGGCTTCATCTCTGGCTGCATCATGGATCAGGTTTTCCGCGACATCAACGAAGCCTCCATTCGCGTGCTGGCTGCCAATGGCTGCGAAGTGGTTATCCCACATGAGCAGCGCTGCTGCGGCGCGTTACATGTCCACTCCGGCGAGGCGGCTGAAGGCCGCTCCCTGGCACGCGCCAATATCGATGCTTTTGAGCATTGGGCCTGCGACTACATCATCATCAACTCCGCCGGATGTGGCTCCAACCTCAAAGAATACGGCCACCTCCTGCGTGATGACCCCAGCTATGCTGAGCGCGCCGCCGCCTTCAGTAACAAAGTCAACGACATCAGCGAATTTCTGGCAATGATCGATCTCAATCCCCGGCTCGGCGAGATCAAGCGCCGCGTAACCTATCACGACGCCTGCCATCTGGTTCACGGCCAGAAGATCAAAAACCAGCCGCGCGCGCTGCTCAAGCGCATCCCTGGGGTAGAACTGGTGGACCTGAAAGAAGCCGATTGGTGCTGTGGCAGCGCCGGCATCTACAATGTCACCAATCAGGAGATGGCCGGCAAACTCCTTGACCGCAAGATGGCGAATATCGAGACCACGCACGCTCAGATCGTCGCTACTGGCAACCCCGGCTGCATGATGCAGATTGCCTGGGGCGCGCGCCAGCGCAATCTGCCGATCCAGGCGCTCCATCCGATCCAACTGCTTGACGAAGCCTACCGCGCTGGCGGCGCCTATAGTTTGCCGGAGGCCACATCCCAGAACCGCGCTGCGGCTCTGGCAGTTGGCGCAGGCATCGGACTGCTGCTGGGAGTGGCGTTTATCCTCAATCGCAGAAGGCGGCGATAGACCCTCTGGTCATCATCGCCAGCACGCTTGAAGAAGAAACTAAATGGGAAATGAGGGCGAGATTTGACCTTTCTTGAGAAACTCCTCGGCGCATCGCGGCGCAACCAGAGCCTGATCTGCATCGGGCTTGACCCAGAGATCGAGCGGCTGCCTGCGCACCTGCGCGATCAGCCCAACCCGATTCTGGCTTTTAATCGAGCAATCATCGAAGCCACCGCCGACCTCGTCTGCGCCTATAAACCGAATCTGGCCTTTTACGAAGCATTAGGACCGGCAGGGCTTCTGACGCTTCAAGAAACCTTGCGCCTGATCCCCGACTCTATCCCCACCATCGGCGACGCCAAACGAGGCGATACCGACAATACCTCGCGCCAGTACGCGCGCGCCCTGTTCGAGACCTACGGCTTTGACGCCATCACTGTACATCCGTATCTGGGCCGCGACAGCGTGCAGCCCTTCCTGGACTATCAGGAGAAAGGCATCCTCATCGTGTGCCGCACCTCCAACCCCGGCGCGCGCGATTTTCAAGACCGGCTGGTCAGCCAGGAGCAGACGCAGCCCATACCGCTCTATGAGTATGTGGCACGGCAGGTGCTAGAATGGAACACGGCAGGCAACGCCGGGCTGGTCGTCGGCGCCACCTACCCAGAGGAATTGCAATGTCTTCGCCAGATCGCTCCCAATCTGCCTATACTGATTCCCGGAGTCGGCGCGCAGGGTGGCGACCTGACATCCGCCGCGCGTTATGGAACCGACGCAGCGGGCGAACGCGCCATTATCTCGGCCTCGCGAGCGATCATCTATGCCAGTAATGGGCCAGACTTTGCCACAAGCGCCGCCGAGGTCACGCGCAGCCTGCGCGACGCCGCTCATCAGGCGTCGCGCCAGTAAACCCGGCGCGCCAGATAGGCCCAGCTTGCACCTATCACGAGGTGTGAGTGCGTGCTATAATTCAGAGAGAGTCAGCAGCGTAAGAGCAACCCTTACTGGATGGAGAGAAGAGTGGTTCAAGCCAGTATAGAACAGCGTCAGCTAGAACCAGGACAAATCGCGAAACTTGCCGTGGAGGTCGCCTCAGATAAAAAAGCGACTGACATCGTGCTTCTGGATATTCAAGGCATCTCCTACATCGCCGACTATTTTGTCATCTGCACAGGAGCCAACCCTCGCCAGATTCTGGCGATTGCCAAGGCCATCGATGAAAAACTCAGCGAGTCTGGCTTGCCTGCCTTCCATCGTGAAGGCATCGCTGATACCGGCTGGGTCTTGCTCGACTACGGCGATGTCATCATCCATATCTTCAGCCCCAAAGAGCGCGAATATTATCGTCTGGAGCGCCTCTGGAGCAACGCCAAAACAGTAGTCTACCTGCAATAGCCAGTTGAGGGAAGGTGAAAACGGCGATGACGACAGTTCGAAATCGTTTCTTCGTTGAAGGCGTGGTGCTTGGCGGTCTCTGCGGTCTGGTCATCGGCACGATCATTGCTTTTCAGGTCGGCAACGAAGGCGTTACTGCCGCGCGTCGCCTCGCTAATCGACTGATCTTCCGCCAACCGCAGCAGGTTCGCTTCGAGTTGCTCCTTCAGTAACAATCTACAAACAGCCACTCACTACTTGCGCCCAAGCGTGCGGCATGGTATAGTGCCCGCATCGAAATTGGTGCGCCTGGCGCTGGCACGCGCCAACGCGCAGAAAGTGATGGGCTGTTGTGTATGGATACCCTCTCTCATGCCGCTTCCCACCGTTTCCCCGCTCACCTCTCACGCCGCAATTCTCGCCATGTCCTGTTTCGCTTACCCTATTCGCTCTCACGGCTTGCCTCTGGAATAGGCGCCAGCCTCCTCATCCTGCTCGCGGGTAGCATGCTGCATTTCTTCTGGGCAAGTACACCACCACGCGCGGCACTGGCCGCCACAAGTTGCCCGATCAGCAATCTGCCGCCTACCCCTACCTCAGCGAATCCAGCGGCTCCTGGAACGATCAAGCTCAACGAACTCTTGAGTAATCCGAAGAAGGATTGGAACTGTGATGGTAAGATTAATCTGTTAGACCAATGGATTGAACTGGTCAATACCAGCAATACTGATGCCAGCCTGTTCGGCTTTCAACTCTGCTGCGCTTCCAATAACCAGGCGGTCCTACTCAGCAGCGCCTACCGCATTTCCGCACAGAGCTTCCTCGTCATCTTCGTAAGCCAGATTAGCAGTGCTATCAGGCTTTCGCCAACAGTTGGGGGCACACTTGAGTTGCTCGACTCCGCCGGCCAGGTCGTTGATAGTGTAAACTACCCCACCCTGGGAACCGACCAATCCTACGCGCGCAGTCCCGACGGCACAGGTCAATGGCAGATAAGTGATACACCCACACCCGGCGCAGCCAATAGTTTCGGCGCGCCAGCACCAACAGCAACACCCACGAAGCGATCAGGAGGCAGTAGCGGCAGTGGCGGCAGCAGCGGAGGCAGTGGCAGCGTTCCAACACCCATCGGCAGCGTCTTCATTCCAACTGACACGCCTACCAATGCTGTTGCGCTGCAAAACCCCGGCGCGAATTCAACCGATACTACAGGCGGCAATGGGAATAATGACGCCGTCTTGCCCTCCTGGCTCAAGATTACACTGATTGCCCTGCTTGGGGCAACCCTTCTGGCAGTCATCGTGTGGTATGTTCGCACCTGGAGTCAGGAGCCGGAAGGTGATTCCTGAAGCCGCCCACTCCGCTCAGGAGCATGAGACTTGCGTAACTGGAGCTTTGCTGCTTATAATACGTTCATAATAGGAAGTATGAGTCTGATACGCTCATAGCTCCCTATTATGCCAGTGATAGACGGCGCATGACCGCCGACTATCTCCATCGCCTGATCGCCCGCCCAAGAACGTGGCTCCTGGCACGCGAGAGCGCGCGAAGCGGCAGGAAAGAGAGTATCAGGTGCCAATGATGCAAAATAGAGAGACCGACACCGACGCGCTGGATGCCTACTCGCGGGCAGTCACAACGGCTGCCGAGCGCGTAGGGCCAGCAGTGGTACGGATTGATACAGATCGTGGGCGCCCACGCATGCGTGGCTGGCCGCCACGCCCTGAGGGCGGCAGTGGCCTTGGCTCAGGCGTCATCTTCGCCTCCGATGGGCAGGTTCTCACCAACGCCCATGTCGTCGAGGGTGCGCATCGTATTCAAGTCACGCTGGCCGATGGGCGCAAATTTACCGCCGGACTGCTCGGCATCGAACCAGAGAACGATCTGGCCGTGCTGCGCATTGGAGCGCAGAACCTGCCTGTCGCCGAGTTAGGTCGCAACGCGCTGCGGGTTGGTCAACTCGTCATCGCCATCGGCAACCCCTATGGCCTTGGCTGGACCGTCACAGCAGGCGTCGTCAGCGCCCTCGACCGCGAGCTACCCACGCCCGGCGGCCATTCACTCAAAAAGCTCATCCAGAGCGATACGCCCATCAACCCCGGCAACTCCGGTGGTCCCCTGGTGGATAGTCAGAACCATGTGGTAGGCATCACTACCGCAATGGTCCCTTTTGGTCAGGGTCTTGGCTTCTCCATCTCCCTGGACACGATCAAGGACTTTCTGGGGCGTGTTCAGCGCGGGCATGAACCACGTCAGGGGATCTCCATCGGCGTAGGCGGGATGAAAACCGAGATCGAGGAGCGCCTCATCGGACAACTGCGCCTCAACCAGCGCAACGGTATGTTGCTGCTGGAAGTGCGCCCCGGTGGCCCAGCCTCACAGGGCGGCCTGCGCATGCTGGACATCATTATCGCCGCCGATGACCAACCCGTCCTGGAGCCGAAAGACCTCCAGCACATCGTTGCCCGCCATCGGCGCGGCGAAACCATCGCCATCACCTTCCTGCGTGAAGATCGACAGCGACGGGTCACGCTCAAGCTCTAACCTTGAGCAGCGGACGGGTAAGGGCCATCCCACCCTGCCCATTGAAATCGCCAAAAAGGAGGGCTGGGACGCGTCAGTTGAATCCGACGCGCCCCAGCCCTCCTTACTTTATAGTGAGAGGGCCACGCAGTCCCAGTCCACTTGCTCTAATCACCCATCGTCGGCGCCAAACCAGCGCCATTGGTCGCCACCACTTCACGCGGACGCCGGATGCGCCCCACCACACTGGAGACCAGCGCGCCAGACCCGGCAAAGATCGCAAAGGCAATCGCTGTCACCCAGGCGCTCATCAACTCTTGATCGGCAGCCTGAGTATAGGGTAGGCCATTTGGCAGGGTCGCGTCGCCAATAATGGTCGAAAGCGGGTGAATAGACAGGAAGATGAAGAAGCCGACGCAAAAGAAGCTGATCATCCCCCAGACACGCCGCCCCGACCAGAGCGCGTTGAAAATCTCAAAGATCGAGCCAACAATCACAAAAAGCAGCCCGATCAGATACATCGTCGTGCCGGAAATCAGCAGCCGCCCCTTGACTCCGTTGCCAAACTCCAGGCTGAACTGAATGCCGCTGATAATAAGCATCGTCATGCCCAGCATGATAATCCAGAGGGCAAACTTCCGTATATTGCTCAAGCCATAACGGCGCGCCAGCAAAATAAACTGCACCAGCGCCAACCCACCAAACACGAGCAGCGACCAGAAGGCATCGTGAAGCTGGCCCGGCCCACCAGCGTAGTTAATACCCAGCGCCTCAACCTCAAAAAACTGTTGGAAGGAAAAGAAGGCAAAGCCGGCCAGATAGACCAGAATGATCGTTCCCAGCACCAGCCACTGCCCTGTACAGCCCAGTTGCACTGGCGCCACCGAGGCGAACTCGTGGCGAGTGGAATAGGTCCAGACCATCGCCAGCAGCAGCACCGCCGTGCCGATGAAGAGCGCCACACGCAGGGTAGCATCGGTATGAATGACCACCGCCGCAAAAGCGCAGAGCAGGAAACTGATCACGATACTCAAAATGACCGCCTGGCGGTTCTTTCGCCACCAGTAGATCGCTGCCAGACCGGCGGTGAAAAATGCCCCATTGACTAGCGTGGCGATAATATAGCCGCTATACTGGGTGAAGGTACAGGTTGCCGGCACATCCGTTTTGACAGCGCACACAGTTAAAAAGTTCGTTGTATCCCACCCATGAATCCAATAGACCAATGGGTAGGCCACCAGAAACAGCGCCAGAAAGATCACAAACATCGGCACGAGGCCAAAAAACACGATGAGATATGTGGCGGGCATGTAGCGTCGTCGCTCAGCAATCATCACCGGCAAGAACCAGACTTGTACTGCGCCAAAAGCCAGCATCAGCGCAATACCCAGCATAATGTTACCCGTCAGCACCGCCGCGCCATGACTCAGCCCCAGAATGTTATCGCCCTGGAAAGTATAGAGAACAATATAAAATGCCATCAAAATGGCCGAGATGATCGCCGCGCCCCAGGCCAGAAAATCGCGCGCTGGGCCAGTCAGCCCCTTGCGGAAGCCTGCCCAGGCGATCAAGGCGTAAACCAGCACGCCAAACCCGGTGCCCATCACGATCATGCTGACGGCTTCCAGGTCAATACTTCCAGCCTGGAGCCAGATCGAACCAAAGAGCGTGCCGCCTGTGCCAGCAGGGAAATCGGGAGTGTCGGGCAAAAACTGATGGCCTGTCACATAAATCCAGATCAACCCACCCAGCCCGGCCACAAAGAGGACCGCGCCAAAGCCTGCAACCAGAAACGGCGGGATAATCGGCTTGGGGTCAAAAAGGAAGAGAACCACCATCAGCAAGATCGCCAGCCCCAGCGCAATCAGGGCCACGTCCAGCATCCCCTGCTCAAAGCGCGCCAGCCGCGCGCCAGTGAAGACGGTGTACATGTATCCGGGGAACTGGCTGGTTAAAATCATGGTGACAAAAAAGAGACCAGCAGCCAGGATAATGGCCCGTGCCCAGGACATCCGCTGCTCCGGCTGCTCCTGTGTTCGTACTTGCTGCATGGATCGCAATCCCTTTCCAGCGTGTGCTGCCCGTTACGGGCGGTATGATTGCCTGGAGAGGCAAGGTCGAGCGGCAGGTTGTGGTTGGTATGCCAGACCTGCCGCCCGGAATCTCGCGCATAACGATCAGGCGCGCCCTGCCCTGTCATGCTAGGGAACGACAATGATTTGGGCCACCATTGCCGGGTGAATGGTACAGAAATATTGGAATGTACCAGCCGTGTTGAACGTAAAGGAAAAGGTACTGGCAGCCCCTTGATTGCCCGGCTGAAGGATGTTATTCCCTGAATCAAAGACGTGCGTTGGGGAACCAGGCGCGCCGCTGGTCACGGTATGGGGCGCGCTTGAGGTATTCGTCCAGGTTACAGTCGAGCCAACCTTGATCTGAATATTGATGAACTGGTAATCGAAGCCCGATGAGTTGCTGCTGGTTTCAATGATATTCATGTGGACAGCTTTGGTGTTGGTCATGTCCACTGGAGTACCAAATGCAGCGGGAGGATGCAGGTACTTGTGATAGTTATCTATCTCTGCCTGGGTGGTTAACTCTCCATACACATAGCTGAAGCCATCGGTCATGTCACTAATATGGTTCGTCTTCAGGTAGGTCGGATCGGCGGAGCGAATCAAGGTCACCAGATAGCTGATATCATCAGACGTAAGCGGACCACCATAGAGGTCGCTCCAGGAAGGCATTCCCAGACCCTGGGGCGTCAAATCAGACGGATTCTTCGCCACACCAGCCGAAATGATCCGCGTAATGTCATCATCCGTCAGGTTGTTTACCGTAGGATTCTGGGCATTCGCGGGAACATTCAGCGGTGGGCCGTTATAGCCCTGCCCGGTGGAACCATGACATGTCAGGCAGTACGTGCCATAAAGTGCTGCGCCACGGTGGAGGTTCAAGTCATAGGTACTTGAAGCAAAGCTCGCCTGGCTGCTATTTTGGCCGAGCCAGAAGAGTGGAATGAACAGGGCGATCAGCACAACCCCCAGTAACGAGGCATAGCCTGTCTTCTGGACGTTATTCAAGCGCCCAAACAAAATGTAGAGCAGCGCCAGGATAAAGACCACTGCGGCAATGAGGCCAGCCGCAACCCCCCACCCAACGACTCCAAACACGGCCAGCAGCACCATCACCACCACTGTTGCAGCAGTGACAGCCAGACCCCATAACCCCGCGCTACTGCGACTCATCTCCATATACGTTCTTCCTTCTTTCGGCCCTTACACTGAACACGCCGTGCCGTCGGTTGAAACCAGCCGTGTCTGGGTATCAGGGCGCTCCACCGCGCTATTGATCTTGCCAGTATTGACGATCAAATCAGCCCCTTGAAAGGTGATGTCGAACCGATCCAGGCTGCGCGGCGCCGGGCCATCCAGATACTCGCCATCAACGTTATAGTGCGAGCCATGACAGGGGCACTTAAAGCTATGGCAATCGTCGCGGAAGGGCACCTTGCACCCCAGATGCACACACTTCTGATAAAGCGCGACCCAATACGTGCCGTCGCTATCTTTCACCCAGGATTCCGCATCAAGCTGATTGCCCAATACCGATCCGGTCAGCAGGAAGTTAGTATCCGCAGACAGGTGCATAATATACGCTTTCGCGCTGGAAACATAAAAGACGCCCTGCGTATCAATCTGGGCGTCATGGGGCAGCGACGCCTTGAACTGGTTCTTGGGGCCAACGTCAATCGGCGAGCCAAATTGCCCGGCCAGGTTCGGATAGAACATTGCCAGCGAACCAGCAATCGCTTCGGCCCCAACCAGACCCAGCACCCCACCCACAGCCCGACGCAGCACCTGCCGCCGCGATAGTCCTCGTCGGGCCATCTCAGCCGCGCCAGCGCCGCCACCAGTCATCTCCTCATACTCTTGAGGCAGAGAGGGCTGATCCGGCCTCTTTGGTGTCTCTATACTCATCGTAACGTGGACCTCCACTCGTTGGTTGAAAGACACATAGCTTTTGCGCCCCGCAGGCTACAGATCGAAGTAGAGACCTTGCCAGGGCCACGTCCACACCCATCCTGGACCTCGGAAGAAGCTCCCCATCAAGATAATAATGGCGAAGAATACCGCAAAAATGGAGAACAACGTAATCGACAGCTTGCGATCTGCATAGGCGCGGCTGGGATTGCGGTCCACATAAGGGATCGCCGCCAGACCCACCAGCGTCAATCCAGGAATTAAGACGCCCGCAATCGTTGGCGGAAAATAGTGCAGCAACTCTTGCAGACCCAGGAAATACCAGGGGGCCTTCGCTGGATTCGGCGTGAAGTTCGGGTTCGCGTGGTCGCGCAGGGGCGCATTGATCTGCAAGGACAGAATGGTCAACATGCCCGTCATAAAGACCGCCGCCATAAACTCGCGCACCAGCAGATGCGGCCAGACGAAGACCGAGTCTTCAAGCTGCTTCTCGATGCGCGTCACCGCCTCCTGCTTCACCACTGCCAGCGTGCGATAGCGCTTATGTTGAATCTGTTGAATCGGTGGCTCTTGGATGGTCGCCATCTTGAATCCTCCCAGAATCTGCCAGGCTCCAGGACTCAGTATTTACAATCTACGATTCAGATCAGGAAGCACTCTCACATATTACGTGCCAGCGCTTCCTGATCGCTGAGTTTGCCAACGCTGAACCCTCTTGCCTCCTACCGGATCGCTCCCTCCAATACTGGCTCTTCGGCTGTTTCCGTCTCGCGGCGAGACGGCGGTGGCGGCCCAGCAGCGCCGCCATCCTTTCGAATGCGCCAGAAGTGAACAGCCAGCAGAATCGCCAAAATCAATGGGAACGCAATCACATGGATCACATAGAAACGCAGCAGACCATTCTGCCCGACATCCACTCCACCAATCAGCGCCGTGTGGACCTGTGTCCCAATGAACGGCGCGTAATTCGCCAGGTTCGTACCAACCGTCACAGCCCAATAGGCAATCTGATCCCATGGAAGCAGGTAGCCAGAGAAGCTGAGGAAGAGGGTCAAAAAGAACAGGCAAACGCCAATCACCCAGTTGAATTCGCGCGGCGGCTTATAGGCGCCATGATAGAAGACCCGGATCATATGCAGGGTCACAGTAATCACCATCAAGTGCGCGGCCCAACGGTGCATATTGCGCACAAACGCGCCAAAAGTCACGATGGTATTGATGTTCTGAATGTCTTTGTAAGCATCCGTCGTGGAAGGCACATAGTAGAACATCAAGAAAACACCTGTGATCGTCAGCACCAGGAAGAGAAAAAACGAGAGTCCCCCCAGACACCACGTATAGGTGATCCGCATTGCCTGGCGGCTCACCTTGACCGGGTGTAAGTGCAGGAAGACATTCCCCATCATCACCAGGGACTGGTTCAGCGGCGTATCTGGATACCCGTGACGGAAGATAGACCGCCAGAGCTGGCTCTCCAGCACCTTCGTGGAGATCGTATCCAGCAGACTGCGATTCGTCGCGCTCACGTTGCCTCCTTAGTAGAGTTACTGGACAACGTGAGGCACTGGTGCATGCAGAAACCATCCTACACGCTGCCCTGGATGTCCAGATAAGGGCCGGGTTCTTTAGTGTGACTATTATATCAAACCACCTGGCAGGGTTGCAACGCAGGAGAACCAACGCTTCCCATCCGCCATAATACAAGCAAACAGAGAAATTGCGAATGAGAGAGGGCGTCAGCTACTTCCCTCTGCGAAGAGTGTACTCAACCTGGGAACGCGCACCATCAGGTAGACACCTGATTTTTCACTTCAGGTATATACCTGACATCAGCCCCCAATGCAGCACAAACAGATCAAGGAGCGCATTTGACATTCCTCCTCCAAAAGCGTACAATCCAGGCAGCAAGCGTTGCCAGTGCTGATTCTTAAAGTGCCTCAACCGTTGAATCAAGCAGCGGGTACTGCCCCGCCGGAAATACTACCGCGTGATGCAAACCAGCAAATTGCTCCCCCTTCAAAACCAGGCATCATCTTCTGAATCCAGGAAAGGAGGCCTCCTCAAGCTCCTGGCGCTGCCAGTTCTGTTGAAGGTACTGCTTGCCAACAGCCTCGTCATCCTGGTCGGGGCCACCCTGGGCACCTATCTGGCAACCCGTATCCACCAGCCAAATGGCACAGCCATTCTGGTTGTCTTTGTCGCTACCGGCTGGCTGATTAGCGTCGTCATCAACTTTATCTTGCTGAAAATCGCCTTTCACCCCTTGACCCAACTCCGCGAAACGATGAAGCGTGTCCAGGCGGGCAATCTAGCTCTACGCGCGCCCCTGACCAGCCTGGATCCCGAAGCCGATCAACTCGCCCAAGCCTTCAACACTATGCTGGAGACCCTGGCCGAATCCTCCCGCACACGCGCCACGCAGATTTTGACCGCCCAGGAGCAGGAGCGCAAACGCATCGCCCGCGAACTTCACGATGAGACCAGCCAGGTTCTGACATCTTTGTTGCTGAGCCTGAAAATCCTGGAAGAAGCCATCGCCAGCGAAGAGGCACGCCAGCGAGTGGAAGAAACGCGCTCCCTGGTCCACCAGACCCTGCGCGCCATCCGCAACCTCAGCATCGATCTGCGTCCCAGCGCCCTGGACGACCTGGGACTCCTCCCGGCGCTGCGCTGGTATATTAAAGAATACCAGCAGAAATGCAAGATCGAGGTTGAGTTCACGGCGAACAATTTTAAGGCGCGCCTGCCCGCTGAGCTTGAAACTGCCCTTTATCGCATCGTCCAGGAAGCACTGACCAACACGGCCAAGTACGCCAAAGCAACAAAAGTGCGTATTACTGTGGGAGAAGCAAACGGAAACGTGTGTGCAACGATCAGCGACAATGGCAAGGGATTTGACGCACTAACCATCTTGAAACTGCCCTGGCAAGAGCGTGGCCTGGGACTCGCTGGCATGCACGAACGCGCCACCCTACTCAATGGCTCCTTGCTCATCACTACCGAGCCGGGGCACGGAACCACCATTCAGGTCATTATTCCTCTTACCAGACAGGCTGAAGAAAACCCCAATCGCTCAATAAATAAGCTCAGCATGCTTGAGAGTATCCCGGAAGCGCTAAAGCAGGCTAGCGTTGGCACGTCAATACAAGAGACCACAGAGTAAGATGAGCAGGCACACAGAGAAGTGATGACTATGCTATCAGAAAAAGAACCTCTGCTTCGACGAGAGAGCAATCGAGAAGCAGAGGGCAAAATACGGGTGCTGCTGGTAGACGACCACACCATCCTGCGTCAGGGTCTCAAAATGCTGCTCAATGCCCAGCCAGATATGGAAGTGGTGGGCGAGGCCAGCGATGGCTATCAGGCTATCGCTGAGGCGCAGCGTCTTCAGCCCGACGTGATCCTGATGGACATTACCATGCCCGAAATGAACGGCATTGAAGCCACGCGCCAGGTACGCCGCCAGCGCCCCGACATGCGCGTTTTGGTACTGACCATGCACGAGAATGAAGAATACCTCTTCCAGGTCTTGCGCGCCGGAGCCTCTGGCTACATCCTCAAAGAAGCCGCCGATACCGAACTGATTACCGCCATCCGCACCGTACAGGCGGGGCGTTTTTATCTCTCGCCATCAGCGCAGAGCATGATGGTAGGCGATTATTTACAGCGCGTCCGCACTGGCGAAGAGAAAGATAGCTACAGTGGACTCACCGACCGCGAGCGTGAAATCCTGAAGCTGGTTGCCGAAGGTCTCACCAACAATCAGATCGCTGAGCGACTTTTTATCAGCCCGAAAACCGTCGATACCCACCGTACCCATATCATGGACAAGCTCAACCTCCACAGCCGCGCCGAGCTAGTCAAATACGCCATGCGGCGCGGGCTGCTCGAGGAGTAATCTTGCCCACCACGTTCTTTAGCATGCCGCTGCCTTGACGTCCGCTAATGTTTCCCGTTCCCGCTTTCTTCCTCCTCGATCTCCAGATCGAAATCTTCATCCTCGTCCTCATCTTCATCAAAATACTCATCGCTATAGAACCCAACATCCTTGCCAACATAGACGCTGACCAGGAAATCCTCGCGCGTCATATCAGCGGACCAAACGAGATCCTCATCAATCTGCTCGATGAGCTTGGCAATCTCAGATTCCTCTACCTCCCGCTCCAGAATGAGCGTTCCATGCACAGTCGTTGTCGTGAAATGAATATCCACCGAACCTACCCGACTATTCCCCTGCATAATTGCGTAGCTCTCCGAATAGGGAGTGCGGAACTGCCGATCAAAGTGGATGTCTTCCATCCTGGTAGCGCGCGGCCCGATCATGCGGGCAAGCCGCGCTTCTCCTTCCTTTTTCTTCAACAAACACTGCTCTCTAAAGAGAACTTTCACAGCATCCTGCTGCTGCGTATCCGTTTTCTAGCACTTGACCCCTCATCAGGCAACACAGACCGCAAGATTGGGACCATTATATCACGCTGGGAGCAACCTCCTCAGCAACAGGCGCAACCTCTGCTCAACAAAACGAGAAGGCTCTTTCCCCGTATGCGCGGGCCTGCCAATAGCTACAAGTGATCGTATACGTGATACAGTGAGGGGGATAGACCCCAAAACAGCTCAAATCACCGTACCTGAAGTCTGCCCCTTGGGAGGCCACAGATGAACGACCAGCCATTACGCATTCTTGCCGTTGACGTGGGCACTGGAACCCAGGACATTCTCCTGTTCGAGAGCGATAAAACCATCGAAAACTGCTTCCAGCTTATTATGCCCTCACCAACAGTCATTATGGCCGAGCGCATCAAGCGCGCCAGCACGCGTGGCAACACCCTCGTCCTCACCGGACACACCATGGGCGGTGGACCTTGCGCCTGGGCAGCCCGCGATCACGCGCTGGCTGGTTTTTCCGTCTTTGCCACACCCGACGCAGCGCGGACCCTCGACGACGATCTCAGCGTAGTTGCGCAAATGGGCGTACAAATCGTAGACGTGCAAGAAGCGGCCATACTGGCAACACGCGCCAATACCGTGCAGTTGGACTTGAAAGACTTCGATGCAGTCGCTCTTGTCACCGCTCTGAGCGCATTCGATGTTGATCCTGCTATCGATGCCCTGGCAATCGCCGTCTTCGATCACGGCGCCGCGCCTCCCGGTATCAGTGACCGACTCTTTCGATTCAACTATATTGCCCAGACCGTCCAGCAGCGTCCAGAGCCAGCAGCCTTCGCGTACCTCCGCGAAACGCTCCCGGCTGATCTGACCCGCCACCAGGCCGTCGCACACAGCGCGGCAGCCTATCAACGCCTCGCGGGCACAGCCGCCAGCGCCCAGGGCATAGCCGAATCCACACAGCCACTGCCACTCCTGCTCATGGATACCGGCTCGGCAGCAGTGCTGGGAACCTTGGATGATCCGCGCGTGCGGCGCGAACGTGAGGTAGTGCTGGTGAACATCGGGAACTTTCATACCCTGGCCTTCCACCTGATGGACGGCAGGATTGTTGGCCTCTTCGAACATCATACTGGCCTGTTAGAGCAGGCCAAACTAGAAAACCTGCTGCGCAAGTTAGTCGCGGGCGCCCTCACCAACGCAGAGGTCTTCGACGATAGTGGGCATGGTGCCCTCGTGCTTGGCAACACCCACAACGGCCCCTTCCCTTTCCTGGCCGTCACCGGCCCTCGGCGCGAAATGCTGCGTGGATCAGCCCTACGTCCCTATGAAGCCGTACCACATGGAGCGATGATGCTTGCAGGCTGCTTTGGTCTTCTACGCGCCTTTGCCGACCAGCGACCAGATTTCGCTGAGGCAATAAACCCTCAGCTAGATAACGAAAGCCTGGGCAGTGCCGCCTTGAGATGAAGCGATCAGCACATCACTGGCAAGCGCCGCCCAGGCTCTCGTTCTCCCGGCGCGACCAGGAGATTGCTCGATCCCAGACAACCAGAGTTAGGACATCACGACGCGGCGCCGACTCGCAGCGCCACCCTTGCGACCGGCAGCACGCGCCTCGTCACTCGTCCACTCATGGGCAGTACCCTGCACATGAGCAGCCCGACCACCCTTGCTGGCGATCTCGCGCTGTTTATCGGGGTCCATCGAAGCGAACCCCCGCCCCCGGCCTTTCCGGTCCGTCACCATTGCGACCCTCCTTTAACTGCCAAGCTGAAAATGCGCTTTCTTGGTTCCGCTGGATGATCCAAGCCTGGCGCGTAACGCCCCTGTCGGCCCCCGTTCCCTCATGGCCTCCCTGCTCGCCTGTATCACCTACTCAAGCCACCTGGCTCAGATGCTACTGGCTGGATACACCAGGAATTTCCATTCCGCGAAAGGCTCAGAACCTCCATCGAGGCACGGATGACTTACAAGTTTCGTGCCACCATTTGGCCGAAAAAGCGATGCCCGGCCCTGAAGGAAGCCTTGTCTCGGAGAAGAGAGCACTGCTGAGAGGATAAAGGGAAACCCAACAGAAATATTGTACCAAATAGTTCAGCTTTTGTCACGCCCCCTGCCCGCTAAATCCCTCCAGAACAGTACTAATGGGTAGAAGCCGAGCCGCTTCTGTCATACTATTGCCCCTTCAAGCGATTACACAGGGGGATGGTTTTCTCTTTGCTCCAGGCGCCTGCCGCAACCAGCAGAAGAAAAGCAAGCGCAGGAAGCAATCGGGAAAAGCCACCAAAGAGCAGAGAGAGACAGCAAGATGGGAGACATAAGGAAGATGGGGGTGGTATTGATTCACCCTCAGCGATCACATGAGAAGGTGCGATAGGCGCATACCTGGAAATGCTCTACTGAGGGTCATCTTGAGGGTCTGAAGCGACCGAGGCGTCGGAAAGCTGGTGGCGTGCGATCTTTTCTCGCATCAAGGCAATCTGGGAATGTACCGCCTGGCGGGATTGTTGCAACGCGCGCGCAATATCCGATGGTCGCTGCCCGCCAAGCAGCAAGTGACAGATATGTTCTTGTTTTTCGGTCAACTCAATGGCTGGGTTTTCCAAAGCAAGCCGGGCCATATCCTCCAACTCACCATATTTGCGGCGGCGATAATCATCAAGATCCGTCGGTAAAAACAGCCAGCGGTCCACGATGCGCATACCTGGAATGCGCTTGGACTCAACCAGATGCATAAAGTGCCAATAACTCATACGAAGCTGCTCTGCCGCCTCGCGCGCCGTCAGCATCCCATCCAGATGTTTCAGGTTATAGTGAAGTTCATCACTACGCAGCGCCATCCGCATTCCTCTCCTTGTTGGCCCGGCAGGTGGTTCAGCGCACGCTTGTCTATTCCGCTGAGCTTCCTGCACACAAAGCACACCTAGTCATTGTGAGTATAGCATACGAGAATCGCGAGCGCAAGACAGCACAAAACGCCAGCCAGCTAAATACACAAGATAAGATGGCTAGTACAGTCGGGTGACTTTCGTCCCTGATTGCCCCCTCTTGTTACCCGCAAAATGCTCTCTCGTTTCAGCGAATGGAGGCTTACAACGGCGCCAGGCGGGACAATGGTGTTCTGCAACACGCCGGGGCGATTGCTATTCAGGCGAAAGCAGCGAGCGTTGCTCTGTCTTACGTCACTGCTCACAGGACAGCACAAAGCCAGGTAATGCCGCTGCCAGTTAGAAAACACTGAGGTCTCAATGGGATTCACTGAACACACCCTGGTTTTTGTGCAGGAGCTACCCAACGAAAGAAGTGAGCCTGTCAGCACAGGGGTGAGCTGGGAGGTGAGAACTTCAGAGCAGCACGACAAGAAGGGCGGCGTCTTGCAACGCATCTTCATTGTTCCAATCTGCTCAGCCTTTTCACTTGATGCAGCTAGCTATTACCGCTTTCTCCATGCAAGTGGCGCATTGGAAGAGGCGCGCAGCCTTCTTGAAAAAGGCCATCTCGAGACAGTCGATGGCGCCAGCATAGCCCGGAAAAAAGTGCAGGCGTGCATTGTCGCTGCTGAGGTCGAGAGTATTCTCGACAGCTACTGCATCGAAGCCTAGTTTCTGCCCCACACCATCTTCTCGTTCTTATCTTCATCGTTCTTCATCAGCGCCGGAAACGTACTCTCACAAAGCGCGTTTCCGGCCTCTTTTTCCCTCATAAAACGGGCCGCTCCTCAGACGCGCGGCCTCAACCGGCATCGCTGCCGACTACGGATGATGGTGATGTGCGCCATGTTCCCGATGATGGCGCCCCCAACCTTGTCTGCTCTGACCTGGACCATCGGGATCAAAACTGCCCCCAACTCGATGCCCACCCCGTCGGCGCCACATCCGACTAAAGAACATGCCAAGCAAGCTAGCGAATACTAAACGGCGAAACCAGTGACGCATAGACCCCTCCTTCTCAGGAACCCTTCTGGAAAAATAACTTCTGAACAGCACCGATAAAGCAGCCAATTCACCATTGTATCTCTTCGCCAGACCCCAGGGCTGGCATCGAACTGGTCACACCCAAACCGGGCAAGATGAGTGATTCAAGCAACTCTGAGGAGAACCCCATCCGCACTGCCAGGCGAGCGCGTCGTTGCGCCTCCTCCAGAAATCCCATCCGATAGAGGACGTAGGCTGTTAACCCCTGCCCTTCGGCACTTTCAGAGTTCAGCAAAACTGCCGTCCGGCAATAGCCTTCGGCTGCATCATACTGCTCCAACTCGGCATAAACCAGGCCCAGATTGTAATTGGCCCCAAAATGTTTAGGCTCCTTCTCCAGCACAAGTTGATACAGCCAGGCAGCATCGGCAGCGCGATTGCGCTCATGCACATAGGTAGCAAGCTGAAAGTTCCCAGACGTGGCGCCAGCCAGCAGCGCTGCGCGCATCTCGTCATCAACCTCTTCGACACTCATTCCTGCGCGAATCGCCTGACGCACGCGCTCTGCCCTGGCATCCAGCCGACGCCTCTGCTCGTGCGCCGCTCCCCACGCCAGAACGGTCAGCGCCAGCACCAGCGCCATGACTGCCAGGAAACGAAGGGGATGGGTCGATGGAATCACCAGCACCGGGCTGCTCTCAAACGCCTCAGTCACA
Organism: Ktedonobacterales bacterium; assembly: GCA_046704085.1. Taxonomy (GTDB): domain Bacteria; phylum Chloroflexota; class Ktedonobacteria; order Ktedonobacterales; family DATBGS01; genus DATBHW01. Next base: position 34,115 of record JBJKSJ010000043.1, read on the forward strand.
TTAGGCAAGTTGCCAGTGAAGAGTTTACTCAGATAATCCAGCGCCCCAGCGCCAATGACGACCAGCCCAACCGCCAACCACAACCACCGCGCAAACAGCCAGAAAAAGCGGAGCGGAAGCAGCGGACCCCCAAAACATCTGGCTAACAGGCGCGCTATCCCGACAGGCTGGGGCACCGGAGGAAGATCGGCCAGACTCACACGCGCCCACCGATTGGGGGGCATCGGTGCCCCGCTGCCTTGTTTCGGCGAGACAACGATACCCCCTCCTGGCAATGGACCCATCGGCGAAACCTGTCGCTGCCCATCTGCTTTATCGCGCCGAGGGGCCACCTGCTCCGGTTTGGAGGGTCGAGCTTGCGAAGGTGACGGGGTCGGCTCACCCTGATTTGGCCGGTGACGTGTACTCTCCATGATGAGACTTCCTTACCCAAAGTAGGCTCAGCCCAGGAGCCTCCAGCACACGGATCAGCCTCCCACAGAGTGAACCTGACCCTTTGCCCTTTTCTCCCCAGCGACCAATGCGCTCGTGGCTATCGCTATTATGGCCTATTCATCCCAGCTTGACAAGAGTCCGACAGGGCCAACGCATCTACAGGTGAGCCACGCTTTTGAGCCAGTAATCAGGATTCCCCCCGCTGTGAGGCGGTGGCCCTTTATGCTATCCTGCGGGACAGGAAACAGGCCATCCCAGCACGCATGCAGATCAGGAAGCGAGGCGCGCATGACAGACCATCCAGGCGAGCAACCGCCCTCGCGCTCCTGCCCGCCCTGCCGATTGCTTCGCCGCAGGACATCGGCGCCGTCGGCTGGTAAATCCTCCTGCCCGCTCTGCTGATCGGTTGACAGGACTGCTCAGTCGCCCTACAATATACCAGGCAGACCGATTGCACTAAGCGAATCAAACAGAAGGAGCATGGACCGCCATGAGCGCCTCGCCCTACTGTTCCCATTGCGGAGCCTTCAACCCGCCAGATGCCACAACCTGCTTTGCCTGCGCGCGCCCGCTCTCCGCCTCAACACCCGCAGAGGCCAGCGCGCCATCCTCCCAGCACCTCCTCCACCAGCGTTACCGCCCGCTCCGCCAGATCGGCGTCGGCGGCTTTGGCGCCGTCTACAAAGCCGAAGATACCGCCCTGGGAGATTGCCTCGTCGCCATCAAAGAAATGAATCCGCCCCGCCTCACCCCAGACGAAGTGCAAGAGGCCACCGCCGCCTTCCATCACGAAGCCCTTCTGCTGGCCCGCCTGGCGCACCCCAACCTCCCGCGCATCTACGAACAATTCGACGAGGACGGTCACGCCTACCTCGTCATGGACTTCATCGCCGGCCAGACCCTCGAAGACCATCTCGCCAAACGCGGCGGCAGCCTGCCCGTCAAAGAAACCCTCCAGCTTGCCCTGCAACTCACCAACCTCCTCGACTACCTGCACACCCGCCAGCCGCCCATCATCTTCCGCGACCTCAAACCCTCCAACATCATCCGCACGCCCGATGGGCAAGTCTATCTCATCGACTTTGGCATCGCCCGCTTCTTCAAGCCCGGCCAGGCCAAAGATACCATCGCCTTCGGCTCGCCCGACTACGCCGCCCCAGAGCAATATGGCAAAACCCGGACAACCCCGCGCTCCGACATCTACAGCCTGGGCGCCCTGCTCCACCACCTGCTCACCGGCATCGACCCATCCGACAAACCCTTCCGCTTCAGCCCGCTCACCATGCCGCGCCCCAACGGCCTCTCAACGCTCATCGAGCGCATCGCCTCCGCCAGCCTTGACGGCATCGTGCAAATCTGGGATGCCCTGACCGGCAAGACTGTCATCACCTATCACCAGCCCTGAAGCATCCGTCAAACCGTCGCATTTCGTCTCAAATGAGCCATCCGAATTTTTTGAGGCGGAGCCGCGTGCCAGCCATCGAGTCATAGGCGAAGATAGGAACCTTGAGCGTCAGCAGGGGCAGGGTGCTTGTAGCGCTGGCCTCCGTGCCGGCAAGGGTGGGGGCGCCTTGTAGCGCCGGCCTCCGTACCGGCAGCGGTGGAGGGTCTGGCGCGTGCCGCAATCGCTCGCTCCAGAGCGCCGCCGTCCAACGCCCGCCGCCGCAGGCGCGGATGATGACGGTTCATTTTTCGATCAGGCCAGTCTTTCGTACTAGCCCGCGCAGGCGGGCGTAGCCGCCAGGCACGGGCTTCAGCCCAAGGCTATGTCCAACTCGCTCCTGGAGGACAGACGCCAAAACCCAGTCCGCGCAGGCGGACTTCGTGGCGCCGCAGCGCCCTTAGGCGCGGCCTTCAACCGCCAGCCTTCCCTTCAGCCGCCAGCCCCTTGACAAAGTAGAACTTTTGTTCTAAAATCAGAATGGCTCCGTTTGCTTTCCTCATCATCTGCTGATGTGTGTGGATCGTTGTTGTGTGGTTGCTCTCTGTTCTCCCGCGTTTCCCCTGTTTGGAGGTGGCTGATGACTGTTGATGACCCTCTTCTCTCCCAAACCCTTCAATTCGACAGCGCCACTGGCGCCTGGATCATTACCCCACCCGCCGAAGAGCAGCTTAAAACCCCGGAGCGCACCGCCGTCCTGCGCGTCCTCAAAGCCAGCCCAGCGCCACTAACGCCCACGCAGGTGGCCGCGCATTTGGGCAAGACGCCTAATGCTACAAAGAAACTCCTCTGGCGGATGGCTCACGAGGGTGATGTCATCACGACGCAGTTTGGCAAATATACCACTCCTGCACAGATCAGGAACTTTAGGAACTTTGGGAACTCTTCTGAGGAAGTCAATGATCAGAGCAGCCCTGGCGCCGCGCCAGAAGCTGTGCCTCCTCAAACAAAGAGTGCCACCGCTAACGGCAGCAGGAACTTTAGTCGCCCTTCTAACAAGCAAATCACCTATAGCGAGAGCCTTGACAGCCCACCGTCAAGGCTCCATAGTAGAAGAGAATCCATACAGACCACCAACATGCGGCAGATTTGCCAGAAAGGCAGCAGCACATGACCGACGATCAGGAACGCTGGCAGAAGTATCAGGAAGCCCTTCAGCGGGCCACCCAGCAGGGCGCCCTCACCCCAGAGCAGGCGCAGATGGTCCAGACAGCTTTCTCCCAGATGCAGCAGACAGGCGCCACCCAGCATACCTACAGCCCGCCCCAGACGCCCGATAGCACATCCGCCCCCCAGGGCACCCAGCCCGGCAAAGCCCCTCCCACAACGCGCTGGCCGGGTCAGACGCCGCCTGCCAAAGCCCCGCCCACAACGGTCATGCCCCAGCCATCCGGCGTCCCGTCGGGCTACCTCGACCCGCTCTACCAAAGCGCCACCGCCGACCTGCGCCGCTGGCTGGCTCAGAACGAACGTTACCGCATGCAGGGCATCTTTGCCCAGCTTGAGCCAGTCTTTCAGGCCATCGAGCAGATCACCGGCTAGCCGCGATGCTCCTCGTCTTCGGCCAGGTCCAGCGCCAGCACACTCGCCAGAATCAGCGCGTCATCCTGGCCGGGGGCAATATCCACCCCATACGTCGCCGTCAGCGCAATCCAGCGCTTCGAGACAGTCGTAACCACCTGGCCTCGCTGCGTGATCGTATAATCGTGTTCCAGCAGGCTCCCCTTCATCTCCAGATCATCCGGGCCGGGAATATCAATGGTGAAGCGATCCACAAACGGACTGATCAGCTTCTTGCGCACCTCGGCGATCTCCTGGCCCCCCCGGTTAATCTCAAACGTCGGGCGCAGCGCGATCATCCGTTTCTGCACCTTTGCCACCTCGCGCCCGGCCATATCGCGCATCACCAGTGTCTGATGCAGGCTCAGCACTCTGCCGTCCACCTCAAACACCGGACGGCCCGCCTCATCAGTAATCTGCGAGTCTTCGCCCAGATGGAAGAACTTTTCTCGAATCACATAGCGCATCCCAGACATCTCCTCTGAACCATGCTAGAACATTTCCCCGCTCCTATCGTAATGATACTATCCAGACGTGCTTCCACACCAGATGCAGATCAGTTGTATACTGAGAGCCGGTTGCTCAGACCCAATGTTCAGAAGCGAGGAAAAAGGTTATGGAGCTACTTCGCACGCCCGATGAACGCTTTGCTAACCTGCCGGGCTACCCATTCGCGCCACATTACGTTGAGGTTGATGGAGTACGTATTCACTATGTCGATGAGGGGCCAGCCGACGCCGCGCCTGTTCTGCTCATGCACGGCGAACCCTCCTGGTCGTACCTCTATCGCAAGATGATTCCCATCTTCACCGCCGCAGGGCATCGGGCGATTGCCCCCGATCTGGTCGGTTTTGGCCGCTCCGATAAGCCTGCCCACCGCGAAGACTACACCTATCAGCGCCACGCCGATTGGATGCGCGGCCTGCTGGAGCAGCTCGACCTGCGCGGCATCACGCTAGTCGGCCAGGACTGGGGCGGGCTGATCGGCCTGCGTTTGGCGGCAGAGCATGAGCAGCGATTTGCGCGCATCGTTGCCGCCAACACTGGCCTGCCCACTGGCGATCACTCGATGGGCGATGCCTTCCTGGCCTGGCAGCGTTACTCCCAGGAAGTCCCGGACCTGCACGTCGGCGGCATCATCAAGGGCGGCTGCGTCAACGACCCGCCGCCAGAGGTCATCGCCGCCTACGACGCGCCCTTCCCCGACAATCGCTACAAAGAGGGCGCCCGCCAGTTCCCCATGCTCGTGCCCACCCGGCCCGACGATCCGGCAGCGCCCGCTAATCGCAAAGCCTGGGAAGTCTTTGCCCGCTGGCAGAAGCCCTTCCTGACCGCCTTCAGCGACTCCGACGCGATCACCCGCGGCGCCGATCAACTCTTCCAGAAAGTGATCCCCGGCGCGCAAGGCCAGCCGCATACAACCATCGCCGGCGGCGGCCACTTCCTTCAGGAAGATAAAGGCCCGGAGCTTGCCCAGGTCGTCGTTGACTTCATCGCCCGCACCAAAGGAGCCTGAACATGAGCGCGATTGTCCCCAATCTGGCGGCGCTTCAGATGCTTGCGACCAGCCCCGACAGCGGGCCGGTGGTGATGCTCAACCTGCTCAAGTTTCAGGGCAGCGAGGGCGCCACCGCCTATGCCCGCTACGGCGCGGCGGTCAATCCGATCCTGAAGGCGCGTGGGGCGCGCATCCTCTACCTGGGCCGCGCCGCCGAACTGCTGATCGGCGCCGAGACGTGGGACGCCATCGCGCTGGTCGAATATCCCTCGCGCCAGGCGTTTCTCGACATGATCGCCAGCCCGGAGTATCAGGCCATCCACGCGCAGCGCGAGCAGGGGCTGGAGCGCACGGTACTGTATGCCACGACGCCGCTCCACGACTTTCAGATCGAGAAGGGAACCTGAACCTGATGGGACGCAAAATCCTCTTTATCACCACCGACCAGCAGCGGTACGACTCGCTGGGCTGCAACGGCGGCCAGATCGCCCATACACACGTAGCGGACGGCCTGGCAGCGGCGGGCATCAACTTTCGCCGCGCGCACAACCAGAACGTCGTCTGCATGCCCAGCCGCTCGACGATGCTCAGCGGCCAGTACGTGCGCACGCACGGCGTCTGGGCCAACGGCGTGCCCCTGCCAGCCGACGCGCCAAGCGTCGCCGCCTACCTGCACGAGCGGGCGGGCTATCGGACAGCGCTGCTGGGCAAGGCGCACTTCGAACCTGCCCTGAACTTCAGCACGCCCTTTCCAGAGAACACGATGGCGGCGCAGGGGTCCACCGGCCCGCATCGCGGCTTCGAGCATCTGGAGCTTGCCATGCACTCGCCCGCGCCGTTCTGGCATCATGGGCGCTGGCTGCGCGACAACTTTCCGGCAGAGCGCGACGGCTTCTTCCAACTCTTCATCGTCAAAGATGGCGCGCTGGCGATGAACCACGAGGGCGGCGGCGATACCGGCGCGCCCCAGGTGGCCTATAACCCCGTCCCGCGCGAGCATTATCACACCGATTGGGTCGCTGACCGCACGATTGCGTTTCTCGATTCGCTCGGCGCTGACGAGGACTGGTTTGTCTGGATGAGCTTTCCTGACCCGCACCATCCCTGGGATCCGCCCGCCTCCGAGGCCCGGCGCATCAACTGGCGCGACCTGGACCTGCCTCCGGGGCATCCCGGCTCGGAAGAGAAGATCGTCGAGGTGCTGTCGCAGAAGCCGGGGCACTGGCTGGGCTATTATACCGGCGCGTTCTTCAACCCTGAAGGCGCCCCCGGCTTCGTGCCCCAGAAGATGACGCAGAATCAGGTGCGCGAGGTCAACGCCCTGACGCATGTGGAGAACGAACTGATCGACGAAGCCAGCGGGCGCGTCCTCAAGCGCATCCGCGAGCGCGGCTGGGAGGCCGAGACGGATGTCTTCTTCACCAGCGATCACGGTGAGCTTCAGGGCGACTTCGGCCTGCTCTTCAAGGGGCCGTTTCACACCGACGCCCTGATGCGCGTGCCGCTCATCTGGCAGCCAGCGCCCTCGGCAGGCGTCGCGCCTGCGGTCGTGCCAGAGCCTGTGGGCCTGCTCGATCTCGCCCCGACCTTTTGCGCGATTGCCGGATTGCCCGTGCCCGACTGGATGCAGGGCGCGCCTCTGCCAACGGCGCCCGGCTCTGGGCGCGAGCGCGTCATCACCGAATGGGACAGCCAGCACCAGGACCAGCGCCTGCGCAGCATCCACCGCGACGGCTACACCTGCACGGTCTATGAGGGATCAGAGGAGGGCGAACTCTACAA
>JBJKSJ010000044.1:0-7697 GCA_046704085.1 Ktedonobacterales bacterium
CAGAAATCTCTCCAGCCCCAAGGGGTGATTCCTCACTGCATCCAGAGGACTATCACGGCCCAGAGAAGGAGAAGACTGATGAGGAAAGAGCGGGCACTTCTATTTGCGCTGGGCCTATTGCTGACCACGATTACCCTCGTGCTCTTCCGAGTCTGGGCGCTGGCCCAACGCAACAAGACGGAACGGCAAAGCAAAGCTAAACAGCGGCAGCCGGAGCAAAAGCAAGCCAAAGACCAGGAGCAAGCTGCCCTATTTGAAACCTACCTGGACCAGATGAAGAGGCTCCTGGTAGATAACCAGTTGCGAGAAGCTCAGCCAGGGGATAAAATCAGGCAAGTAGCGCGTGGCCGAACCCTCGCTGTCCTCAGCCGATTAAATCCTGAGCGCAGAACAGCTCTGCTTAAGTTCCTCCGCACTGCGAACCTGATTGGCAATGGGCCTTCTATCATTGATCTGCATTGGGCTGACTTGAGCGGAGCTGTTCTGGATGGCGCTCACCTCCCTGGATCCAACCTGAGCGGCGCCAATCTGAGTGAAGCCGACCTGAGCCACGCCGACCTGAGCGGCGCCAACCTCAATGCAGCCGATCTGAGTCATGCTCATCTTGTCAGGATTGACCTGAGTGGAGCAGCCCTGAGTGGCGCCAACCTGAGTTATGCTGACCTGAGGGATGCCAACCTGAGCAAAGCTGTCCTGATCACAGCGCGTCTGTGCTTTGCCAACCTCATTGGAGCAAATCTCACTGGTGCCGACCTGAGTCATGCCAACCTGAGCGGTGCCAGGGTTCTCACTCAAGATTTAGAAAAAGCTGCCTCACTCCATAAAGCGATCCTGCCCGATGAATCCGAGCATCCATAAGCCCTTGCGCTCGTGTACGGGCAATCTTGTGCCCGTTGAGGAGACCTGGAGGGGGGCAGGTCTCTGTAAATCTCTCCTGCGGCACATGTGCGCCTGAGTTTGCAAGGAGGCTTGCGATGCCGGTTCCAAGACATTTGTGGCGATGTAATTCCCGAAGACGCTCACCCGATTGTATAGGCACATACATTGCGGCAAATCGTTCAATGGTCCGGACCTGATATAACTCACGAGGTAATTCGAGTGGCCTCCGTTGTCATGACAACCCGATCAACCTGGCTGGCTAGCAGGGCCGTCCAATAGGGACGCCCTAGAAAGAAAATGTAGCATGGCAAGACCTGACGAGGAGATTCAACGGGAGGTGCTTGAGGAGTTGAAGTGGGACTCGCGTGTCCAACCGAATGAAATTGGCGTGGCGGTCAAGGACGGGATTGTGACCCTGACCGGCATTGTGGACACATATATGAAAAAGCTTGCCGCCCGAGATGCGGCGTTGCGCGTGCATGGAGTCAAGGCGGTAGCCAACGACATCCAGGTACGCTTGCCAGGGATGAGCGAACGCACCGATACCGACCTGGCACGAGCAGCACGTGAGGCCCTGCAATGGGATGTCGAAGTACCCACCGACCGAGTGAAAGTGACCGTCAGCAACGGCTGGGTAACACTCGAAGGCGAGGTAGAGTATGGCTTTCAGAAGACGGCGGCTGAGCGCGCCATCAATCGCCTGGCAGGGATTAAAGGAGTAACCAACCTCATCGCCGTGAAACCGCGCGTCTCACCCGCAGAAGTGAAGCAGGACATTGAGAAGGCACTGGTACGCAATGCGCAGACGGATGCCAAAAACATCCAGGTCGAAGTGGATGGCCGCAAGGTTATTCTACGAGGGAGGGTGTCGTCCTTTGCGGAAAAGGAGGCGGCAGAGGATACGGCCTGGGCGGAGCCAGGGGTGACTGAAGTGGAAGATCATATCCTCGTCGCTTGAAGCAGCATGAAGGCGCCTCTGGTGACGCGGGCGTGAAAGGACCACCAGAAGGGTTTGTCTTTTATACGCCAGCCTCGTAGTGTGGAAGCGCATTGGTCCGCTGGTCGGTGACGGGAACTGGTTCGCGTGCAGCGTGCTAGTACGTATTGCCGACCAGCCCCCCCTTTGCGTGAGCCGGTTTCTGTTCAGCCTAAAAAGATATACGCCCTTTGGATTGGAACCGTCAAAAAAGGAAGCCAGATGACTCTTGAAGAGCGCAGAAACGTGTTTACTCGGATTCTCGTGCCGCTGGATGGTTCTGCCCCCGCTCAGCGGGCACTATCGGTAGCTGCGCGGCTGGCTCGTTCCCTGGATGGCAGTCTGATCCTGATGCGGGTGTCGCACCCGCCTCTCCAACCGGCAAGCTCTCTGGCGCCTCCACTGGAGGTAGAAGAAAATCTTCTTTCAGAAGAGCTTGAGAGGACAAGGGCATACCTTGCCCAGGTGACGCACCAGCCTGAACTGACAGGGATCAAGTATGAAATCCTGACCCCTGTTGGCTACCCCGCCGAGATGATTCTTGATGCAATTCACACGCACCAGGCGGATAGCATTATCCTGGGTAGTCACGGACGCACCGGATTGTTGCGGTGGGCGCTGGGGAGCGTAGCGCAGCGGGTTATTCATCATGCTACGGTGCCTGTACTGTTGTTGCACCAGCAAGGGCCAACGCTTGCAGTGGATGCCCAGGGTCGGCTGCGCGCGCTAGTCCCACTTGATGGGTCCGGGCTGGCCGAGGTGATATTAGGACCAGCCGCGACGCTTGTGAGCGCACTGGCTCCTCAAGGGCAGGGAGTCCTCCATCTGGTACAGGTGGTAAGAGTTTCCCCGGCAGAACCGGGAGCAATTACTTCGACCTCTCCTGAGGCCAGTGCCAGAGATGCCGCGCTCCGGGAGGCCCAAGACTATTTGAGTCGCGTGGCAGAAAATCTACGGCAGGGTCCGCTGGCTCACCTGCAAGTCACCTGGTCGGCCATAGCTGATAAAGATGTCGCCGGAGCGCTGGTCGATCTTGCTCTGAGCGGCCAAACCAGCCAGGGCGCTGGGAGTACGGGCAGCTTCGACCTGATAGCGATGGCAACACATGGTCGGGCTGGCTTGCAGCGCTTGATCTTGGGCGGTGTCACCGAGCGTGTACTCTCTGCCTCCAAGCTTCCGCTTCTTGTTATGCGACCAAAAGAGGTCGCAGGCACCAATCGATTCAATGCAGACCCACCTCCCAAAGAAGCGGTTCCTACCTGAACCCTGATTTCCTTCTGCTGAGCCACCTGCTCGCTTCCTTAGCAAAGCAAAACTTTCATACCGCTAGAGAAAGGACCACAACATGTTTGAGATGACTCGATGGGATCCATTTCAAGAGATGATGAGCCTGCGGGAGGCGATGAATCGCCTTCTGGAGGAGAGTATGTTGCCCAGTCGGGCCATAGGCGAAGGTAAAGAAACGGGCCAACTGACCACTCGCGGGACACGCATGATGGCTGCTCCGGCCATTGATATCCAGGAGCAGGATGACGGCTTTCTTGTGCGCGCTTCTCTGCCGGGCATCCGGCCTGAGGATGTGCGCATTGAGGTACAGGGCAATCAAGTAACGCTCAGCGGGCAGATGCGCGAGGAGCAAGAGAACGAGCGAGGCAACTATCTCGTGCGCGAGCGTCGCGTAGGGCAGTTCTTCCGCGCCTTTACCTTGCCCACTGAGGTGAATGCAGAGGGGGCAGAGGCCACCTTTGCCAATGGCACCTTGACACTGCGTCTGCCCAAGAGCGAATCTGGACGTTCCCGCCAGATTCCCGTCCGGGCTGAGGGCCAACAGCAGTTGGAGAGTGGGCAGGTCCAGTCGCCTGGGCAAACTCAGGAGCAGACTCAGGCTGCACAACGCCAGGAGCCGGTGCAAACGCAGGGCTAAGCGCCAGCGAGTCAACGCCAGCCTGATGACCAGCCACTGGGGCCTGAAGCCAGCCTGATCGTTCTTCAGGCCCCAGTGGCTTTGACTACCGCTTCTGCCAGCGTATTTTTGTTGCACTGTCAGGGCTGATATTCTGGCTACCTGGGAGCCTTGCTGGCGAGTGCTAAGTTTGGTATGAAACCTGCCACTCTGACCTCAAAAAGAAAGAAGTGAGAGCACCAACCTGCCCTTTGCTGCTCTTCCTCCTCAATTGCCTGCTCATCCGAGTCTTCCATGCTAAAACAGAGACCCTTGCTATACAGCAGGGAAGAAAGGAGCCCCAGATGCAGGAGCCTGGACCAGAACAACAGACCACCAATAGTGAACAATACAAGGCGACACCTCAAGAGGCAGCGCCATCACTTGAGCAGCTGGCCGAGCTACAACAGCAACGGCAAGATTGTCTGGATTCTTTGCTCCGCACACAGGCGGACTTTATCAATTACAAACGTCGAGCAGCCCAGGAACAAGCTGAAGCGCGTGTGGCGGCGCAGGGAGAGACCTTGGAAGCGCTCTTGCCTGTCCTGGATGATCTGGGCCGTGCCCTGGAGTCAGCGCCGGCAGAATTGGCCCAGCAACCCTGGGTCCAAGGGATCCTCCTGGTGTCCAGACGACTCACGATGACTCTCCAACATCTGGGCGTGCGACAAATTGGCTCACCAGGGGAATCATTCGACCCCCACTGGCATGAAGCAGTCATGACGGAGCGCCGTGCGGATGTACCGGATGGAACCGTGGTCCGAGTGACCCGACCAGGGTATGCGCTGGGCGAGCGTGTCCTGCGCCCTGCCCTGGTCGTTGTGGCGGCTGCCCCTGAGACGGCGGCAGCTGCAAAGTCCCCATCTGAAGGCTAGCTTCCTAGCCACAACTGATTGCTGGTACAGGACAAGGAGCGCATTGCTTCCTGAAGGAGCGTACAACAATGGCACACATACTCGGCATTGATTTAGGAACAACCAACTCCGTTATGGCAATCATCGAGGCAGGTGAGCCGACGGTGCTGGAAAATAGCGAGGGATCACGCCTGACCCCTTCAGTTGTGGCGATTGCTAAAGGCGGAGAACGTCTCATCGGACAAGTCGCCAGAAGGCAGGCTGTGACCAACCCAGAAAACACCGTATATTCGATCAAGCGGCTGATGGGACGCAAGTTTGACGACCCGGAAGTCCAGCGTACCATGAAGGAGGTCTCCTACAAGATCGTCCGGGCAGCGAATGGCGATGCCCATGTGCTGCTGGCAGGTCACGATTATAGCCCGCCGGAAATCTCGGCGATGATTCTGCAAAAGATGCGTACTGACGCCGAGTCCAAGCTAGGTGAGCGGATTACCCAGGCGGTAATAACGGTTCCCGCCTACTTCAACGACGCGCAGCGCCAGGCCACGAAAGACGCCGGGCAGATTGCCGGGCTGGAGGTGCTGCGCATCATCAACGAGCCTACCGCCGCCTCGCTGGCCTATGGCCTGGACAAGAAGAAGGATGAGACCATTGCCGTCTACGATCTGGGGGGTGGAACCTTTGATATTTCCATTCTGCAACTCGGGGAAGGTGTCTTTGAGGTGCGGGCCACAAATGGCGATACGCACCTTGGAGGCGACGACTTCGATCAACGCATCATTGACTGGCTGGCCGACGAATTCCGCAAAGACCAGGGGATTGATCTACGCAAGGACCGCATGGCTTTACAACGCCTGAAAGAGGCGGCAGAACGCGCCAAAATCGAGCTTTCCAGCACACTGCAAACCGAGATCAATCTGCCCTTCATCACGGCGGATCAAAGCGGCCCTAAGCATCTCGTGATGACCCTCACGCGGGCGAAACTGGAGCAACTGGTCGGCGACCTGATCGAGCGCACGCGAGGACCAGTCATACGGGCTTTAGAAGACGCCAGGATCAAGGCCAGCGATGTGAACGAAGTAGTGCTGGTCGGTGGACAAACCCGTATGCCTGCTGTGATTGAACTGGTGCGTGGCCTGTTTGGCAAAGACCCTCATAAGGGCGTCAATCCTGACGAAGTGGTGGCGGTGGGAGCCGCGATTCAGGCAGGGGTGCTGCAAGGAGATGTGAAGGGGGTGGTGCTGCTGGATGTGACCCCACTCTCTCTGGGCGTGGAAACCCAGGGCGGAGTGATGACCAAACTGATCGAGCGTAACACCACCATTCCCACACACAAGAGCGAGATTTTTACCACTGCCGAAGATAACCAGACAGCCGTAGATATTCATGTGCTGCAAGGTGAGCGCGAACTGGCCCGCGATAACAAGAGCCTGGGGCACTTCCGCCTGGAAGGCATTCCCCCGGCTCCGCGTGGGGTGCCGCAAATCGAGGTGTCCTTCGATATCGACGCCAATGGCATTCTGAATGTGACAGCCCGCGATCAGGCCACCGGGCGCGAGCAGAAAGTGACCATCAAAGCGTCCAGTGGCCTCTCTCAGGAGGAAGTGCAGCGCATGGTCCGCGAGGCTGAACTGCACGCGCAGGAGGACCGACAGCGCAAGGAGGAGATTGAGACGCGCAATCGCGCTGATAGCCTTGCCTACCAGGCGGAGCGGACGATCAGAGATGTGGGTGACAGAATCTCACCAAGCCTGCGCAGCGATGTGGAGAACAGGATCAAAGCCGTGCGTGATGCGCTCGCGCAACAGGACACCTCGCGCGTGCGTAGTGCAGCGGACGATCTAGAGCGAACTATGCAGCGCATTGGACAAGAAGTTTACAGCCAGGCAGGAGCGACAGCCAGCGCTGGTCCTGAAGCCGGTGATGGAGCAGGCGCTCCTCCTTATGGGCGCGATGAATCTGATACGGTGGAGGGCGAGTACCACGAAGTCTAAGGAAATGGCAGCCTGCTGGGCAATACCTTGCGCCAGCAGGCTGCCACATTCTGCTGATTTTCGCGCCATCCAGGCGCGAAACGGCTAAGCCAATAACCTTCTGCAAACTGTGCTGAGAGAAGCGGGTCATGGCAGTCGATTACAAGGACTATTACAGCATTCTCGGAGTGAAGGAGGATGCCGACGAGAAAACCATCCGCCAGGCGTATCGCAGGCTGGCGCGGCAGCACCACCCTGATGTCAATCCGGGCGACACGTCGGCGGAGGAGCGCTTCAAAGAGATTAATGAAGCCAACGAGGTACTCTCCGATCCTGAGAAACGCCGGAAATACGATGAGATGCGCCGCTATCGCCAGCAGTACGGTCGCTGGCCTGGGGAAGGTAGACAGCCAGCAGGCGCAGCGCGAGGAGCGGATAGTTTCCGAGGCGGGAATTATGAGTATCGCACCATGAACGAAGAGGATCTGGAAGACCTCTTTGGTGGACGCTCGCCCTTCTCTGATTTCTTTGAAACATACTTTCATTCGGGCTTTTCCCCAGGCAATGAGCGCCGCACGCGGGGAGGAGCTACAGGATTCCGCGAGCGCCAGGCCACTCGTGGGCAGGATGTTGAGGCAGACGCCGAAGTAACGCTGGCCGAGGCCTATCAGGGAACAACGCGCACAGTGGAAGTCACCGAGCCTGATGGGACCGTGCGCCGCTTGGAGGTCAAACTTCCCGCAGGGGTGGACGAGGGATCACGCATTCGGCTTGCCGGGCAAGGCATGCAAGGGACAGCAGGGCGGGGCGATCTGTATGTACGTATTCATCTGCTGCCCGATCCCCGCTTCATCCGTGAAGGGCCGACCTTGCGTACCGAGGTCGATGTTCCTCTGGCGGTTGCCATGCTTGGCGGGGAAGTGAGCGTCGAGACACCAGACGGTCGCCGCCTGGCATTGCGCATTCCTTCCCCGACCCAGAACGGGAGAACCTTTCGTCTCCGTGGGCAGGGGATGGCGCTGCGCTTAGGCCGAACTGACCAGCGTGGTGATCTCTATGCTCAGGTGAGG
>JBJKSJ010000045.1:0-2183 GCA_046704085.1 Ktedonobacterales bacterium
ACTCTAGTTTCAGCCCGCGCAGGAAGGCTTTCATGCCCGGCGCCAGGTCGGGCCGCTTGAGCGCGTAGGCAATCGAGGTCGTCAGCCAGCCCAGCTTATCGCCGGTATCGTAGCGCGTGCCAGAGAACTCGTAGGCAAAGACCGACTGGATGCCCAGCAAGGCATCAATCGCGTCGGTCACTTGAATCTCACCGCCGCGCCCCGGCTCGGTGCGCTCCAGCAGTTCAAAAATCTCTGGCGTCAGCACGTAGCGGCCCACAATCGCCAGGTCCGAGGGCGCGCGCTCCATTGGCGGCTTCTCCACCGTGTTGCTCACGCGCCAGGTGCGATCCGCCACGCGCTCCCCGGCGATCACGCCGTAGCGCGACACTTGCTCGCGCGGGACGTGCATCACCGCCAGCACCGACCCTTCGTGCTGCTCATAGACATCGATCAACTGGCGCAGGCAGGGTTTCCCACTGTTCGTATCGACCAGATCATCGGGGAGCATGACCCCAAACGGTTCATCGCCCACCAGGTCTTTGGCCTGCCAGATGGCGTGCCCCAGGCCGCGCGGCGAGGGCTGGCGCGTAAACGTCACCTGGGCCATATCCTCGATCTGCTTAAGCATCTCCAGCGTCTTGTAATCGCCCTTTTGCTCCAGCATGCGCTCCAGTTCGGGCGCGGAATCGAAGTGATCCTCGATGATGCGCTTGGTGCGGCTGGTAATCACGATGACATGCTCGATGCCGGAAGCCACCGCCTCCTCGATGATGTATTGGATGGAAGGTTTATCCGCCAGCGGGAGCATCTCCTTGGGGGTCGCTTTGGTTGCGGGCAGCAACCGTGTCCCCAGGCCCGCTGCGGGAATGACAGCTTTGCGTATCTTCATAAGACCCGTTCTCTCTCACAGCATGATTCTGACGCTCACGCGCCGTCTGCGCATCGGCGGCGCAGTACCGCCGATTTGCCCAGCACAACTACAGAGACCGTGCCAGCGTTTCTTCCCCGACGCCAGCATGCCCTCCCCTGGCGCAGATTCGTTCCCCTCAAGCGCGCCTACTATAACAAGCAGCGCGGGCAAGTGTCAAGGCAAGGAGAAACCATCAGCAACCAGAGCCTCTCTCAGGCGTGGCGACAAGCCCACCAGGGTATGCCTCTTGCCAGGTCCATCTATGAAGGCTTTTGGAGGGCAGCCTATCGGGATGAACTGGTCAAGGGTTGCCCAGAGGCGCGCGCGCTGGCCCGATCTGGAAGAGGCGCCGCTGTATCCGGCGTTTCGCTGATGCGCCGCCAGGGACGGCGGCGCTTGACGCACAACGCGGCTTCTCGCCTGCCTGGCTCACTTGCAGGCATTAGGATCGCCGGATACCAGCTTCAGCGTCATGGGGTCATAGGTGCAGCCCTCACCGCGCTGATCGACCGCCTGGGCCACCGCGAGAAAATAGGCGCTGAAGTCCTGGAGGTTCTGCATCGGGACAGTGGCAAGGGTAAAAATGATGTTGCGATCCCGCACAAACAGTTGATAGGTCTGCTTCCCGTTGGCTGCGGGGACCATACCAGCGACCGCCTGCTCGCCTACCTTCATTGTTGTTGTCTGGCCTTGAAAGAGCGTCTGGTCGCGCTGGAAATACTGTTGGGCGTGCTGATAGGTATCCAGGCGATCCACCAGAAAGACAAACTCTGCTGAGCCGTCGCTCGCGTGGATGACCTGCGCATCGCCAGCCGCGCGCCCATAGTTCAGCGCGTCACCCATTTGATAGAGATCGCCCTTCGAGCCTTCCCGCGAGGCATACTGGTTGTTGTTGATGCCGATCTGGTTGCTAACGGTATCGCCATGTTGCAGGTCCTGATTCATCACCACAAAAATGTGCGCCATATAATAGGCGGTTGGAGCCGCCGTCGGCGTCGGTGGAGGCAGCGTCGGCGTGGGCGAAGCGGCGGTTGTGCCAGGCGAATGCTGGGCCGTTGTATTGTTACTCTTGAAGAATCCCGCGCCTTTCAGCGCCAGCGCGCCACCCCCACCAGCCACCACTGCCAGCGCCAGCACCAGCAAGACCACCAGCAGACCCCGCCTGGATCGCGGGGCCGATTGGGGCGGCGCGGGCGGCGTGGGCGAAGGCTGGCCGGAGAAGCCTGGCGCAAAGGGCGGCGTGGGTGGCGGCGTCGCGGGCGCCCCGCCGATGGACCACGCCCAACTGGGG